>QJPH01000255.1 GCA_003242955.1 Candidatus Methylumidiphilus alinenensis | reverse complement strand
AACCTGCACTTCACCGCAGGTGCTGCAAAATGGCATCTGTGTCACGCCGACACCCACTTGCACTTCACCGCAGGTGCTGCAAAATGGAGTATGCGTCATACCGTTCTCTGGCATTACTCCAGAAATCGTTCAAATTACCCCATCTAGCACCAATTCTATGACACTGGCTTGGTTACCGGTGTCCATGACAGTACCTGCCAATCAAGTAGCATACTCCATCTATGTATCCACAACCAATAATTTCACCCCCAACGCATCTAATTTATACAGTACGGTCATCGGTCAAACCCAAACCACCCTCAGTGGACTTAACACCGCCACTACCTATTATGCAATTGTCATTGCCAGCGACCAGCAGGGGAACACCATTTCGGGAATAAAATATGTCTCGGCAACCACCTTCAACGCGCCCTTGCTATTTAATTCGACAATCGCTGTGGCAAGTAGCGATGCGCTGGGATTGGGCTTATATACTCAGAATGGAAACACGCTGAGTTTTAACAGAACTGCAGGAAGCAAGGCTCCAGCTTTCAATAGCCTATTAGTCGCTCACGGTAGCGATGGTTATCAATTGCTGAGGGTAGACAATGTGGCGACCTCTGGATCAACAATTGATGTCACTACCCGCCCTGCCTCGCTGTCTGATGCGTTGGATCAAGCCACTGTTTCCAATAACATGTTGCTTTTTGATGTGGCGAGTACCAGCAGCACTGTCAGCACGGCGGCTGCACCAAGCACCATGATGCAAGCCATGTCTGCCAAGTTGCCGAATGGTAATCGACAAAGCCAAATCAACTGGGACAATCAGTTGCTGACCGCACAGCAAACCGATTATGCTTATCAAGATAACCAATTGACCGTCACCCCCCAAAACATTCCCGGTCAATATAGAATTGCCTTCAATGCCGAAGAACCCACTGCGAATGCTGCTACTGAAGCGGTCACCTTTAATGCGGCGGTAAAGTTTACCCCCAGTTTACAAACCGATCTCAGGTGGTCGGTCGCCAACGGTATTGAAAGCGGTGTCTTGATGGCGACAGGTGTATTGAGCTTTGATGCCAGCGTGGTCTATGATTTTCAGGCTGCCGCCAGTTATACGCCTGCTCCATTCGTGTTAAGCACTAAAAAATACACCTCCCTTTACTTTATTGGCGAGGTGCCGGTATACCAAGAAGTGACCTTGACGGTTAGTGCTAAAGTTACCGCATCTGCATCGGCTAAAATCAACGCTTCGACTGAAGCCAAAGCAGCAGAAACGGTAACCGTTGGCGCGACGTATAACCCAGGCACTGGCTGGACACCAGTTTTTAATCAAAGCCAAAGCCAAAGCCAAAGCCAAAGCGTGACGGCTCAAATAAACATCAATGGCGGTGTGACCGCAGAAGTGCGCCTTATCCCGGAAATTCAAGTCAAGTTTTACAAAGTGATTTCAGGAACACTTGCGGTTGAGCCTTACTTGGAAGGTAACATTAAAGCCGAACAAATTAGCACCGATCCGCTAATACTTGCTCATTTTACCCCGCCTTGGCTTCAACCCACCCAATTTGATGTGAATTTGGGAGTGGAAAGCAATATCAGCGTGGCTTTAACGACATTATTTGGTAACATTACCCCGTTGCCAAAAACAACTATTGCAGGGGGGAAAACCAAATTGTTCAGTCTCCCCGCGTTAAAATTGTCTACAAGTAGCAATCCAATAAGGGTTGGAGAAGTAACTGATATTCAGCTGGTAGCTTACAATGGTGTTAATGATAAATTTAATTCCAATTCCATTGATTGGCGCGTGATTCCAGATACCCCGACGGCATCAGCCAGTATCGTTCCGAAAGACTGTTTATCTTTACCAGGTGATCAGGTTGGGGTTATTTGCCATGCAAACCTGACGATGCAAACACCAGGGAGATTCCATGTGTTTGCTTCTGGATATGGGCTACTGGGAGAGGTGGCAAGGCAATATGTAACCCTTCCTCCTTGCTCAATAGGCAACCAAGGCCCTGCTGGTGGGATAATATTTTACGTATCTAGCACCAGCCCATGTCACGGGCTAGAAGCCGCGCCAGTGGACCAAGTCGACCCATCTTCTTTCATCATCGACCCATCTGACAACAGCACTGTCGTTTGGGGCTGTGGACCATCATTAGTTGCAATAGATTACGTAAAGGTAGGGTCTACCAGTGCAGCAATAGGTACTGGCGCGGCAAACACCGCTGCCATCATAGCGGCCTGTGGTAGAACTGAATCGCACTACAATGTTCCACCTTCCATGACTGCAGCCGCAGCCGCTTCCGAGTATAGCCTTAACGGCTATACTGACTGGTATCTGCCTTCACTGGATGAATTAAACCAATTGTTTATAAATCGGGGCGTTGTGGGTGGTTTTGTCGATGGCTACTACTGGAGTTCCTCGGAGTATGACAGCAGCAACGCGTGGAACCAGTTCTTTGGCAATGGCCTCAAGAACTTCTGCGGTAAGGGATATCCTCGTAATGTGCGTGCTGTTCGGACTTTTTAACACCTCGAAGCAGCCAAGGTCGGGCAACGTCTTTTCTGTTGCCCGAGACTCACTAATAGCCCTAGAATGCTTGGGCAACGATAAAACCGTTGTTCAACCTCACAGCTTTCGTCATTAACTATCTTCTTGTGACCAGGGCCGGGCGCAAAAGCGGCTTTATCGCATATTGCGTTGGATGTTAAAACTTGCGAAGCGAGCCGGGGTATGCGAAAAGGGCGCGACGGGTTTTGTAAACTCGCCACCTACGTTTTGTGCATGCCCCATCGCCCCGACAATGTACAAGCAAGGTAGCCCGGATGAAGCGAAGCGGAATCCGGGATGGTCGGAGCCACGAAACCCCACATTCCGCTGTGCTTCATGCGGGCTACATTTCTGGCCTAAACCGTAACCCTTGATGCGGAATCAGCGAGGTAGCCACTCAGCTTAGATTGGCATCGAGAATTTTTATATTCCGCTGTATTCTATATAGCCCATCCGTTCAACCAAAGGTTTAGCCATGATTACCACCGTCACTCCAAGCCATACGATTCC
Organism: Candidatus Methylumidiphilus alinenensis; assembly: GCA_003242955.1. Classification (GTDB taxonomy): domain Bacteria; phylum Pseudomonadota; class Gammaproteobacteria; order Methylococcales; family Methylococcaceae; genus Methylumidiphilus; species Methylumidiphilus alinenensis. The sequence continues at coordinate 6,701 of QJPH01000255.1, read as the reverse complement.
GATACCCGAGGACATCAGCCGCCAGTTTGGCATCCAACTCGTAAGGCGGATTCGGAGCGTTAGCGACAATCCGCCGTAAACAAAGATAAAGAACCCTGGTCGGGCGCGTGTCTTTGCGTTGCACCCGACGTTTCGTTTGATCCCAAAATAGTTATTCCTGTCGCGGATAATCGGCGTTCCCGTTATTTGGCTGGTTCCCAAGCTCCAGGTTGGGAACCCTTGCCTATCAAGCTCCTGCTTGTTCGTTGACCGTTCCTCGGGAAGCAGCAGCTTCAAAGAACGCGTTCCCAAGCTGGAGCTTGGGAACGAGGTAAAAACGTTTCGGGCTGGATTACAAATCCCGTCCGGCTGCGGATGCCTCGGAGCCTCGCCGTCCATGGAGCCTAGGTTTAGGCGGTCCATGCCGGAACGACGGTGAATTGCTTAATTCAACAATATTAACTCCCGTTTCACTCTAAAAATAGCTACTAAAAAGTCATATGTTGTAGGTTGGGTTAGCCGCGTCTCTTTGGCGGACGCCCGACATTCTGACGGTTGGTCATGCCAATGGGTTTGGGCAAATGCTACGCTGTCTATGATCCGGCGCTGGAATGTTGGGCAACGATGGGACCGTTGCCCAGCCTACAACTACCCCGGCATTTCCACAATAGGCGACAAGCCAGCCGCCTTTGCGCGTTTTTGCAAGCGTTGGTCAAAACTCACTAAGGCAGGGCAATGGCTCGAACGCGCCAAATGCAGCGCATCCGCAAAATCCAGCCCTTGACCATAGGCAGTCAATGAGGAAAGCACAAGCTCACGGTCTTCAAGCGTCACATTTTCTAATCCGCACAACGCCAAGAAAACCCTCTCAATATCGGCGCGAGGCAATTCGTAAAACCCAAGCATGACCCATTCAAATTCCAAAGTCACCGTAATTGGCACGAACACGGGCTGAGATAGCACCACCACTGCGGCTGGTTTTTGCAGTGCAGCCTCTGCATCGTCTGGATCATTGATGAAGAACCGCGCCAACACATTGGTATCAACGGCTTTCATGCTTTAGTCTTAACCGTCAGCATGGCCGCATCGAAATCTGCCAGTCGTCGCGCCTTGCCTTTTGAGGGCGCGGTAATCATGCCGGCACATGACGCAACCGTGGTAGGATTGACCGGGTGGGAGGCAACCAGCCTTAAGCCATCCTGTTCCTCAATAATCTCGATTTGAGTGCCAGCCACCAAACCGAGGCGGCGGCGAATGTCTGCAGGCAAGACAATTTGCCCTTTTGAAGATATGGTCATGGTTGCCATGGTGTTCTCGCAGTCAATATTGTTGTATTCAAACTATAGCACAACGGCTTACCATGTAAGAAATTATTTTGATGTATGCTTAACGTGCGTAAGGCGTATTCTGTCATCCCAAGGCCAAGGGCGCAATAGCGGCTTGCCGCGTATTGCGCCGGATGTGAGGCTTAATCATGCGGCGCAATACGCTTCGCTATTGCGCCCAAGCTACGAGTTGCATTTTTGCTCGTTCTCAAGCAAGTTAGGCCGCTGGAAGCGAACGACATTGGGTGTTCGTGCCGGAAATTGGCAAACACGAAGCGCGTCGGGGTTTGCAACCCCGTCGCTTACGTTTTGTGTGTTACCGTGCCAGTGCCAAACTAGAAAACGTTACGGGCGGGATTACAAATCCCGTCCGGCTGCGGATGCCTCGATGCCTCGCCGTCCATGGAGCCTAGGTTCCGGCGGTCCATGCCGGATGGCTTTGGTTATGGTTTCTTGGCTTCCTCCGCCGGTTTAGCATCCTCTTTGGCCTCTTCTTTCCCTGTGTCTGGGGTGTCAGGCTGGTCCAAAGTAATCAGCTTTTTGTGCAAACGCTTCAGCAGTTCCAATCCGGGGCCTTCGGATATTACCTTTCCGTCTTTGTCCACGACATACACATTGGTGACTTTTTCCTTGTCTTCAAGCTTGACGTGATATTCTTTGGCTTGGTCCTTATCCATGCTAAACACCGAAGTGATACCCTCCCAGAAGCCGGTTTCCTCTTCTGCCTTTTTCGGCGGCTTGCCACCGTAGTAGACATAATAGGTTCCATCCGTTTGGTTCTGGTCGGTGATTTCAACCCTCAAACGGCCCAAGGCCCGGCCCACGTCATTCCAAGATTCTTCGTAAGGTTCCTGCATTTCGATCAGCGCGGCATTTTCAATATTCTCCGCTAAGGTCATGCTGGTGTCATTGTGCTTGATCGGTTTGTGTTTTTTGCCTGCCCTGCTAGGTGTATCCGCACTGGGGGATTTTGCTTGAGTGCTGGCATCGGCCGATTCATTGCCAGAAGAGTATTTTCCTTTGGCATTTTGGCCGTTTTGGGAGTAGCCAGAAGCACTGGAATCCTTGTCGTCGAGTTTCGTGGCTGTCAGGTCCGGCGGGATTTCCAAGTCGGGCAGTTCGCTGCTGTAGCGGTATTGTTTTTGTTTGTCGGGAAACCAATCCGCGATAATGCTACAGGCAGTCAATGAAAAAAAAACCCCGCCCAAAAGAGCGGTTTTTAAGCAAGAAATTAAGCGCATTATACTTCTCGTTAATTAAAGGACTTGGGCTTGGACCATGGCGGCACGGACGGTTTCTTGGCAACCATCGGAAAGCCAAGTCAATGGCAAGCGTATGCCAATCTTAATCAGACCTAGTTCGCAAACCGCCCATTTGGCGGGGATCGGATTGGATTCAACGAATAAATCGCGGTGCAATGTGGCCAGTTTCGCATCAATGCGTTCCGCATCCTCACGCTTACCGGCCAAGGCGGCGGCTACCATCTCGCTCATTAAACGGGGTGCGACGTTGGCGGTGACGGAAATGACCCCGTTGCCACCGCGCAGACAGAACTCACGGGAAGTGGCGTCGTCGCCCGAGAAGAGCAGGAACCCCGGCTTGGCCAATGACCGAATGTCCTCCAACCGTTGGAGGTTACCGGTTGCTTCTTTGATGCCGATGATATTGGGAATGTGCGAAAGCCGCGCCGCCGTTGCTGGCAACATGTCGCATCCGGTGCGCCCCGGCACGTTGTATAAAATCTGCGGAATATCGACCGCCTCGGCAACTGCCCTGTGGTGGAGGTAAAGCCCTTCTTGCGTAGGCTTATTGTAATAGGGCGTGACCAACAGGCAGGCATCGGCCCCGACCGACTTTGCATCTTTGGTGAGTTGTATGGCCTCAGTGGTGGAATTTGATCCTGTGCCGGCGATAATGGGTATCCTGCCCCTTGCCTGCTCGACTACTGCACGGATGACTTCGCAATGCTCCTTCATGTCTAGCGTTGCTGACTCGCCAGTGGTGCCTACCGCGACAATTGCCCTGGAGCCTTGTTCTATATGGAACTCAACCAATTTTTTCAGACTCGCAAAATCTAGCGAGCCGTTTTCTTCCATCGGTGTCACCAATGCTGGTATGCTGCCTTGTATCATTCGACTACTCTCAACCACATAATAAAAGGTTCATGTTACCTTGGGCGGACCGCTTCGACAACTACTGTTATCTACCCGGTGTATTGCCCCATAGAATCTTGTGCAGTTGCAACTGGAAACGCACTGGCAAACGGTCAGAAAGAATCTTTTCTGCCAGTTCCTTTGGGTCTTGTTGGCCCATCGCTGGGGAAAACAAGACCTCGCAACGCTCGTTTAGTCGGTATTCCAAGAGCTTTTCCACCGACCAGCGGTAGTCATCGTCGTTCATGATGACAAATTTAACCTGATCGCCGGGAAACAAATGTGAGAGGTTGGCATAAAGGTTCTTCCCCTCCTCACCCGATGAGGGTGTTTTTAAGTCCAGTACCTTGACCACACGCCGGTCAACCTCTGCAACATCCAATGCACCAGAAGTCTCCAAAGAGACTTCGTATCCTTCTCCGATCAGCGCCCTCAACAACGCGAGGCAATCCAGTTGGGCGAGAGGTTCGCCGCCAGTGACACAGACATGGCGGATTTTGTAGCTTCGAACCTGTTCGAGTATCTCGGCAATGGTGCAGATTACCCCCCCGCTGAAGGCGTAAGCCGTATCACAATAGACGCAGCGCAAGGGGCAACCGGTTAGCCGCACGAAAACCGTTGGCCAGCCAACTAAACTGGATTCTCCTTGGATGGAAAGGAAGATTTCGGTGATCCGCAGCTTGCCCAAGTATTTCAATGCCCTTCTTGGGTCATTTTGTCCAAGCGCTGTTGTGCCGATTTGGCTGCGCTGGTGTCGTGATAGCGTTTGACCACCTCATTGAGGGATTCGCGTGCTGAAGCCCACTGTCCGGTTTCATAGTCGATATTGCCAAGCATCAATTGCGCATCAGGTACTTTGGTGTCTTGCGGGTGTTCCTTGACGAATTTGCTGAAGGCTTCGTTGGCAGCGGAAAGGTCACGGTTGAAATACTGGGATTTTGCCAGCCAGTAGGTTGCGGTGTCGGAATACGCCCCCTTGGGATAGGTGTTTAGAAAACTCTTGAACTCCTTGGCTGCATCTGCATATTTTCGATCTTTGAACACATTGAAAGCTTTCAGGTAAGCAGCCTGACGTGCCTCGGAATCAGCCGATGGCGCTGCCGTAGGCTGCACCTTCGTTTGCACGGCATAGGTCGGTGCCGACTGTTTGGGAGGCTCGGGCGTACGGGCAGGGTTTGAGGTTTGCGCTGGAAAAACTGGGGCCGGCTGTACGGGCGGGGTTGGCACAGCAGGAACTGGCGCAGGCGTGGGTGGAGTTGCCACGGATGCGGGGGGGGTCGTCGGTGTCTGCACTATTCCCTGGGGTTGCTGCGTAGGCAAGGGGTTGACTGGCGGTTGCGCATTCGGGTCTTGCTGTCCCTGTGTCACTGCCTCCATTGAAGCGGCAGGTTGCTCCGCCGCAGGAGGGGGAACGGGGGTAAGGGCTAGAACTCGACGGTCCAAATCTAGATACTGTTCTTTTTGCTGCCTTTTGGCAGAGTCGAGCCGGTGGGTCAAATCTTCGACTTCGCCGCGTAATCTAAGGACATCTTTTTGCAGTTGTTCCACGCGGTTCAATAATTCAATCTGGCTATCGCCGGATAATTTCTTCTCCAGTTTCACTACCCGTTCGTCCAAGGTAGCGGCACCATAACCGCCGCCTTGGTCATAGGCCGGGTCGTAATCACCCGGAGCAGCACTAGCGATTGGAGAAAACAGCACTGTCGGAAGCAAGATGAGAATGATCTTTTTTAGCATGGTTTAACGTTCCGGATAGGTGATTTCGACACGACGGTTTTGCAGCCATGCATTTTCGTCGTGCCCGGTGACGGCGGGTTTTTCCTCGCCGTAACTGACTAGTTGAATTTGGCTGTCGGCAACCCCTTGCAGTTTCATTAGCTTGGCGACGGATCGGGCGCGTTGTTCGCCCAACGCAACATTGTATTCTGGCGATCCACGCTCGTCAGCATGCCCTTCCAAAATCACTGACACAGCCTTGTTGGAAGCCAAATAGTTGGCATGGTTGTTTATAACCGAGAGGTATTCGGGTTGCACCTCGCTGCTGTCATACACGAAATAGATGATACGCTTGGATAATAAACCGTTGGGTTCATCCGGGGAGGTGCCGCCGTTTTGGGTTCCGGCTCCTGCCGCGTGGTAATTTACGCTTGGGCCATCGCTATATTTGCCAATGTCAGGGATGTCTGACCCATGGGTTTTCATTCTTCCCGATGAACTGCACCCGACCGCGAAAATGGCGGTAGCCAGCAATACCCCGCAGGTTTGCAGAAATTTCATTAATTAAACTCTCTTAAAAAAGGTAATCGTTACAGCGTTTTCATCTTTATATAAAAACTAAAAAAATGCCTGATAACAGGGTAAGTCATTAATAGGCTATGTTGGTATTTGATAACAACAGATTTTCTAATCGCTATTTGATGTTGAAAACGCTGTAGGCGACCAAGCCGGTTCACGGACCTCGCTACTTTCAATGCGTAGGTTCTCCCGAACTTTTCCATCAATCGATATGGCTGATAATTGTGCCTTCCCGGTGTTCCGTGATGCGTAGAGAATCATACTGCCATTGGGGGCAAACACGGGGGACTCGTCTAGGCTTCCCTGTGTCAGAACACGCAATTGTTTGTTTGCGAGGTCCATCAAAGCGATGCGGTAAATCCCATCATTCCCATGCACCATGGCTAGGCTTTTACCGTTCGGCGAGAACGCTGCCCCGGCATTGTAGTCCCCTTCATGGGTGATACGCTCGGGCTGGCTTTCGCCAGCGGACGAAACGATGTAAAGCTGGGGTTTGCCGCCCCGGTCAGACGTGAATACAAGCTGACTGCCATCCGGCGACCAAGCAGGCTCGGTGTCGATGGCGAAATGGTCGGTGATGCGGCGCAATGAGCGGTTGGCCAGGTTCATCACATAAATCTCGGGGTTGCCATCCTTGGACAGCGTCATCGCCAATTGTGTGCCGTCCGGAGACCAGGCTGGTGCGCCGTTGATACCCGGTAAATCGGAAACTTTTTCGCGGTCCCCGCTGGCAAGTGTCTGAATGAAGATTGCTGATCGCTTGCTTTCAAACGATACATAGGCAAGTTTTTTTCCATCGGGTGAGAAAGCTGGAGACATGATGGGTTCGCGTGATTTGATCACGTTTTGTGGGTTAAAGCCATCGGTGTCAGCGATTTGAAGAATATATCGCCGGTCTTTGGGTGTATCGCCAACCGATACGGTGACATAAGCCACGCGGGTGGCAAAG
>QJPH01000199.1 GCA_003242955.1 Candidatus Methylumidiphilus alinenensis | reverse complement strand
ACGCCGGAGCGTGGGAACGATAAATTAATGGCCGTGTGCAGTAAATTACAATGGATGCGGAACGTGGGAACGACTAATTACAGCGTTTTCATATTCTAATAGTTACTAATAAAAATGGAAGGCAATAGCTCAAGTCTTTGATTGAATGGAAGTCTTCGCAAATGCATAAGATTTATCCAGTAACTATTTGATGTAGAAAACGCTGTAGCTATAAAAATGACTGACATTCAACTGTGCCATTGATTTGACTGAATATTTTGCGCAACTATACACCCTGTCTAGTAACCATTTGATGTTGAAAACGCTGTAACCAATGAGGCAATAATGAGCGAAGAGAATCAAACCCCACCCCAACCATCCCCGATGCAGGGCGACAACAAGCCCTTGCCCTCTTGGGAGCGGGAAACGCTGGAAAAGGTTTTGCTGGCATCGGTGCATGAGCAACGGCGCGCCCGCCTCTGGGGCGTAAGCTTTAAACTGGCAATATTGCTTTACTTGGTTGTGGTGGCAGTCTTGGCGTTCAGGCCGAGTGCCGGGTTTTTCAGCAGTTCCATCTCCAAAGAGCATACTGCTGTGATTGATGTAGCCGGACCCATCATGGAGGGCAACCCCACTGATGCCGAGAATCTGATCGAGGGATTGAGGGATGCCGTCAAGGACAAGGGGACTAAGGGGATTGTCCTGCGCATGAACAGTCCTGGTGGCAGTCCGGTGCAGGCAGCTTATGTCTACGAAGAAATCCGGCGCACCAAAAAGGAAAACCCTAAACTGCCCATTTATGCCGTCGTTTCCGACCTATGCGCGTCGGGGTGTTATTACATTGCTGCGGCGGCTGACAAAATCTATGTCCACCCGTCTAGCGTCGTCGGTTCGATTGGCGTGATTATGAATGGCTTTGGTTTTGTCGATACCATGCAAAGGCTGGGGGTTGAAAGAAGGCTGCTTATCGCGGGCGAGCACAAAGCTTTGCTGGACCCCTTTTCTCCGGTGAACGAGGTTGAAAAGCAGCATTTGCAAGGCGTGATCAATACCGTCCATAGTCAATTCATCGACGCAGTCAAGCAGGGCAGGGGGGATAGGCTGAAAGAAAACCCAGACCTGTTCAGCGGTCTGGTATGGACAGGGCAGGATTCCATCAAACTGGGCCTTGCCGATGAAGTGGGAGACGCCCGTTCTGTCGCCGAGACGGTCATTGGGGCGAAAAAAACGGTCAATTTCACTCCCCAAGAGCGTTTGCTGGACCGGATTAGCCATCGCCTAGGGACAAGTTTGGGCACGGCGCTACAAAGCGCCATCGGCCCGGCCCTCAAATTGAATTGACCGGAGGATGGGAATGGGCAATTCGATAAAATCTTTTGAGGTAAGCGAGGAAACCACAGTTTATGATGGTTTCTTCAAAATGACACGGGTTCGCCTGCGTCACACATTATTCCGGGGAGGATGGAGCAACGAGCTGTTCCGAGAGCTTTTCCATCGGGGTGCCTGTGTCGCGGTATTGCCCTATGATCCGGTAAACGATGCCGTACTGCTTATTGAGCAGTTCCGTATTGGCGCATTGTATTTCAAAGCCGATCCTTGGTTATTGGAAATTGTCGCTGGTGCGGTGGAGGAAGGTGAAAGCCCGCAACAGGTGGCACGGCGCGAAGCAATGGAAGAGGCGGGGTGTGAGATAAGTCAACTGATCCAAATTGCCGATTTTTTTACTACGCCCGGTGCTTTCGGGGAAAAAATAACCCTGTTTTGCGGCATCGTTGAAACCCCGATGCGAGACGGGGTCCATGGACTCGAAGAAGAAGGCGAAGATATACGCACGTCAGTGGTGAGTTTCGACGAGGCTTGGGGAATGTTTGAAAATGGTTCCATAGACTCGGCCATTCCTATTATCGCATTACAATGGCTGGCAATGAACCGTGAACGCTTGCGGGCTGAATTCAACGGAGGCTAGATGTCTGAACCCATGCAACCGCTGACCGTCCGAGCCTGGTTTATTGGCTCAAGAATCGATTTGCGCGAATTGTCACGGGGAAGCACGGTGGCTTTGGGACCTTTGACCATGCTAATCGGCCAACACGGCTATAGCATGATCTTCCGCTTTGGCGTGGTTGTGATGTTTGGGCTGTCTGAGGCTGAGGAAAAGGAAATCATCAATGGCCTGAAAGATTCGGTACACAACCGCTACGACCAGCCTGAATGCGAGTCAGCGGAAATCACTATTGATGCCAGTGCATCCGAGCGTTTGGACACCGACGGACGCATCAAATTACGCGATGCCTCCGTAGGTCGCTTGCAGGTGGTGGCCCATGTGCTGGCCAAAAGTTGCGTGTTGTCCTATTACGAGAACAGTGTGGGGCAAGTGTTTGACCGCATCGAGCGTTTGGCCGAGCGGCTCTGTCGCGGGGAAAGCCCGCATGGTGATAAAAAAGAAATACTCGGCGAAATCGGCAATGCCTTGTTGATCCAAGCCCGAACCGTGGGCCGTGTGGAAATCACCGAAAAACCGGAGATTGTTTGGGATGATATGGAACTTGACCGTCTTTATGAGCGCATTGCCACCGAATATGAATTGCGTGACCGCGATGTGGCGCTGGCCAGAAAGCTCGACCTGATTTCGCGCACTGCCGAAACCTATATCGACTTGGTTAACCACCGCCAAGGCTTGCGGGTGGAATGGTACATCGTGGTCCTGATTGTGTTGGAAATCGTGCTTTCACTCTGGCAGATTTTACTCCATTGACTTAAAAGCTAATGTTACCAACCGTGTCACCTGTAGCCCGGATGGAGCCGCTTGGCGAGCGAAAATCCGGGAGAACGTGGTCACAACCCGGATTACGCCGCAAGCGGCTCCATCCGGGCTACAACACTAATTTCACTGGTTTTCCGCCAAAAAGGTTTTCAGGAAGGGAATGCTGAGCTTGCGTTTCGCAGCCAAGGTGGCCCGGTCCAATTGCTCCAGCAGCCCCATCAAGCCCGGCAGGTCGCGGCGGCAATTATTCAACAAAAAGCGCCCGACTGTAGGTGTCATTTCCAGTCCAAGCATCCGCGACCGCAAAGTCAAAGCGGCTATTTTGTCGGCATCGGACAGTTCACGCAACATGAGTGTCAGCCCCCAGGCCAAGCGGGTTTTGAGGTCCGGCAGGGCAACTGGAACTTCGCTTGGCGGCGCTTGCGCCGAAATGATGAAACCGTGCCCCGCATCACGCAATAGGTTGAATAATTCAAACAATGCCTGTTCCCATCTTCCGTTTCCGACGATGGCTTCAAGGTCGTCAAGGCAAACTAGGTTTTGCCCTTCAAGCCCGTCCAACACCTCGCAGCCATATTCCTGCAATGCCCATAGAGGTACGAAAGAGACTGCAAGCCCAGCACGGTAAGCCTCCCTGCAGCAGGCGTGAAGCAGATGGGTTTTGCCGAGTCCAGCCTTGCCCCACAAATAAATGAATGTCTCGCCCTGGCCTAGTGCGGCTCTGCGCAAGTGTTCCATGGCTTCGGCATTTTCGCCAGGATGGTATTCCTCAAAATTGTGTTCGGGATTGAAGGCAAGCGGCAGGGGGAGTTGCCGTGCCACTCAACTAATTCCCTTTATCCGCAAACGGGCTAGGGCACCGCCGAAAAGGGACAGACTAAAAGCAATTTCAAATCCGCCGAAGAACCGCTGGCTTGTATCCGTAACCGCACCTACGGCATGGATGAAATAAAGCAAGCTTAGCAAGCCCAGCCAAATGAAACTTCCTCGACGGTCATAAAGCATACCGCGCAAGGGAACCAGCAAGGGCAGGGTGGCCAAGGCCAAAATCAGAGCTTTTGGGGCATGAGGGGCGGACGGGGAAAAAATTGTCCCCACTATCCACAAGCCCAACAAGCCGAAATAGCCGAGCAAGACGGCCATGCGGGCCATTTTCATCGTGCTTCGGCGTTCTTTAAGGCCAATGCGACATTTGCCAAACGCGTACCGAGCACCCGGCAAAGCTTTTTTTCTTCTTGGCTCATTTCCTTGTCCCGCCCGGTGTGGAAACTAGGTCCATAGGGTGTTCCTCCGGAAGTGGTTTCCATCAAAGCACGCTCTTTGCTTGGAATGCCGACGATGACCATGCCATGGTGCAACAATGGCAAAAGCATGGTGACCAACGTGGTTTCATGACCACCATGCATGGACGAAGTGGAGGTAAACACGCCGGCTGGCTTGCCGGTCAGTGCCCCGGAAAACCAAAGACCACTGGTGCTGTCGAGAAAATATTTCAAGGGTGCCGCCATGTTGCCGAAATGCGTGGGGCTGCCTAAGGCCAATCCATCGCAGTTTTGCAAATCTTCAAGGGTCGCATAGGGGTGGCCGGAGGGTGGAATGGAATCCGCCGTCGCTTCACAGACTGGCGAGACTTCCGGTACGGTGCGCAGCTTGGCGGTGGCACCGGAAACTTCTTCCACGCCACGGCCGATCATGTTGGCCATTTCGGTGGTTGAACCGTAACGGCTGTAATAAAGGATCAGTATTTCTACCATGGATTATTTACTCAATGGGATAAACACCCGCCCTGCGCGGAGCATTCAAAACATCCACTATTCAAGCAGGGTGGCTGGATGGCCTATTTTACCTCAACCTTGCGATGGCTACCACGGCAAAAGTGAACACCATAAGTGTCGGAAAACTGGCTGCAAGGATTGGGTTCATTTGGTAAATCAAACCAAAATGTCCGAATATGCTGTCGAACAGGTAGAAACCCAGGCCAAAGGTCACCCCTACTACGATACGTTGCCCCACGCTGGTTTCCCGTCTAATGGTCATCACGAAGGGCACTGCCACCAACAACATGACTAGGGTTACGAAGGGGTTGACGATACGCCCCCAGAACGCCAATTCTACATTTTGGTTTTTTTGGCCGTTGTTATCAAGGTATTCCATATATTTCCATAATTCATAGGCGGAAAGATTTTTCGGCTGAACCACAAAGACATTCAGTAAATCAGGGGCAAGGACGGATGCCCAGTCAACGGTCGATTTGGATTCACTGGAGGCGCCATTTTGTCCAATCCGGCTTATTTTTATATTGTTCAATCGCCATTTGCTTCCGTCGTAAACTGCCTTGTCGGCGTGGGTTTCCAGTTTCAGGCGGCGGTTTTCGTCAAACTCGAAAATGCTGATGTCCCCCAGTTCGTCGTGGTGCTGAATCTGGCGGATGTTAATGAAAATCCTGCCATCCCGAAGCCAGAACCCATATTTGGTGCGCGACGCGACCTGTTGCTTTGTGGCTTCGGACTTAAAATCGACAGCAGCCCGTTCAGAGGGGGGAGCGATAAATTCTCCAATGAGCGAAGAAAAGACTGCTAAAATCAGCCCACCCCGTACCACAGCCCAAATTATTCTGAATTTGGAAGCGCCTGCCGCCTGCATTGCAATCAATTCCCGATTACTGCCCAAACCGCCAAGTGTCACTAAGCTTCCCAATAGTGTTGCCGATGGCAGTAATTCATAGAAATCGCGTGGCGAAGTCATGCTAAGATAAATGAAGATATCCTTAATACTATAGGTTCCCTCGTCCATGTCTCCCAATTCGTCGGTAAAGGTGAAGAAATTCAACAAGGAGAGCAACACCAAGGAGGCCACAAGCGAACCCTTTAATATTTCCCTGGCTATGTAGTTGTTCAACACTTTCACAAACCTGTCCTCCCTGTAAGCACCTGCCAACTCCAGCGCCAACCGACAGATTTGATCAAGTTGAATAAGATCAGCGCAAGCATTAGAATGTAAACACCGGAATAGGCTAGCCATATAGGCACCTTCCCACTAATGAGCAGCCCCTGGGATACGCTTTGTAGGTTAAAATAGGCCACGAAAATTAGAAATGCGGTCACCACATTGCCAAAAACACCGCTACGAGGGGGGATCTTGGAAATGGGTACAGCCAATATACCTAATATCAATACGCCCATGGGAACGGCCAAGCGGCGTTGCAATTCCGCCAATTCGCGTGGAAATTTGGATTTCCATAATTGTGAGCTAGGCAGGGTGGACTCGCGCTTGACCATATTTTCATTGTCTTTGCTGTCATCATCGATTTTGACCGCATATTCATCAAATTCACTGATAATATAATCGACTTGCCCTGGTGTCCCCTGGTAGCGAATGCCTTTGTCAAGAACCACGAAATGCGAACCGGTTTCTGTTTGCTTGAGGTATCCGCTCTCGGCAATAGTCACACCGTTCTTGTCGCCGCTTCGGCTTTGCACGAAGACTTTGTCCATCAAGCCGGTCGTGTCGTTTAGGCTTTCGGCATACAACACCACGTCGCCCTTGCTGAATTCATTGAATTTGCCGGGCTTGATGCCGCGCAGATCGGCGGTTTTCTCGTCATGTCTCATCAAGGATTGTACTTTGGCCTCCGACCAGGGGAGGACTTCCAAGGCTAGATAGGCCGAAAGCAGGCACAATGGGATCACTAACCAAGCGATGGCACGGTATAGCCTGCCGTAGCCCACCCCAGCGGAGGAGAGAATGGACATTTCTTGGTCCGTGTACATGCGTCCGAACACCATGAGCAGTCCCAAGAATTGCGAAGCGGGTAAAAAGATGATTAAAGTCCCTAGCATCTTCAGTCCAAGTAGGGTCATCAGAGTGCCGCCTGCTATCTCTCCTTCGATGGCCTTGGTGAGGATGCTTAGGAACTTGCGGCTAACGATGATGGTCACTAAAACCGACAGCACGGCCAAGACCGTTTTGACCACTTCTAAGATCAACATGCGATCCAGAACTGGCAACAGCCACCACTGTTTGAAAGAAGATGGTTTAAATCCGGTCGAATTCATAATAAGCTTTGCGAAATTTCCGACTTAACACTTTAAGACAAGGTAAGGATATTATCATGGACTACTCCATAAAAAGCGATTCGCTTGAAAAGCTCTCCACCGACTGCCTCTTGTTGGGCTTCCACTCCAAACGCAAACTAGGTCCCATGGCCACGGCCATAGACGAGGCATTGGGCGGACTCATCAGCCGCTTGCTCAAGCGCGACGATCCTGACGGCAAGCCAGGGGAAGTTCTGACTATCAATCTCATGCCTGAAGGCAAAATCGAGCGATTGATTCTAGTCGGTTTGGGCAAAAAAGATGAACTCACAGCTTCAAGCTACCGCAAGGCACTCATCGCGGCCGCTAATGCTTTGAAGTCCACGGCAGCCAAACATGCGATCAGTGCATTGCATGAGGCAGATGTTAAAGACAAGCCACTGGAATGGAAAATCCACCAAGCAGTGGAAATTTTGGAAAGTACACTTTACCGTTATACCCAGACCAAATCCGAAAAAGACACTGGCAAGCCACCGCGTTTGGAGAAACTGCAATTTATCCTAGACCCGGAAACTGATGTGTCCGTCGTGGAAACCACCATCAGGCAATCGCTCGCCATAGCGAAAGGCATGAATCTGGCCCGTGATCTAGGCAATCTACCCGGTAATATCTGCACCCCCGCCTTTTTGGCTGAACAGGCGGAAAAACTGGGCAAACAACACAAAAAACTCAAGGTGAAAATCCTCGGCGAGGCCGAACTGGAAGAACTCGGCATGGGGTCTTTCCTTTCGGTTTCAAAAGGTAGTCGCGAACCCGCCAAACTCATCGTCATGGAATACCACGGCACCACTGCAAAAACTAAACCCCACGTTTTGGTCGGAAAGGGTCTTACTTTTGATGCCGGCGGCATTTCGTTGAAGCAAGCCGGGGGCATGGACGAGATGAAATACGATATGTGCGGCGGCGCGGCCGTCATTGCAACTTTGGGCGTCGCGGCGGAGTTGGATCTGCCCATCAATGTAGTAGGGCTAGTGCCGGCCTCTGAGAACCTCCCCGACGGGGCGGCCAACAAGCCGGGCGACATCGTCACCAGCATGGCCGGCACGACCATTGAAATTCTCAACACGGATGCCGAGGGACGCTTGATTCTTTGCGACACCCTGACTTACGCCAAGCGTTACGACCCTGTTGCAGTCATCGACACAGCCACTCTAACAGGTGCCTGCATTGTCGCTTTAGGCCGCCATCCAAGTGGTCTGATGGGCAACGACGATGCCTTGTGCGAAAGCTTGGTGAAAGCCGGGGAAGCCACCCATGACCGGGTCTGGCGTTTGCCTCTTTGGGAAGACTACCAGGAACAACTCAAGTCCAACTTTGCCGATGTCGCTAACATCGGAGGGCCGGATGCCGGAGCCATCACGGCAGGTTGTTTCCTCCTCCGTTTCACCAAAGACTTCAAGTGGGCGCATATCGATATTGCCGGAACCGCGTGGAAAACTGGGAATGAGAAAGGCTCGACCGGACGCCCGGTTCCTCTTCTTTCCCAATATCTCATTGATAATGCGCAATGACTCGCGTCGATTTTTATGTATTGCCTACCAGCACGCTACACGAACGGCGGGTACTGGCTTGCAAGCTCACTGAAAAGGCATGGAGGCAGGGAGTTAATGTTTATATTCATACGTCTTCTGGAACGGAAACGGATATTATGAACAATCTTCTGTGGACCTTTCGCCAAGGCAGTTTCATTCCACATGAAAAATCCTCCGCCCCGCTTGCTGATAGGGAAGACATGGTCGTTCTAATAGGCCACGGCAACCCGCCAGAAAGTTTCCGCGATCTTGTAATCAACCTTTCCTCAGACAAACCACCCTTGTTTGAGGAGTTCCAAAGGGTGGCGGAACTGGTTGACGAAGACGAATCCGTTCGGACAGAGGGGCGTAAGCGATACCAGGCTTACAAACACCAAGGTTGCCAGTTGGAGACGCATAAGCTGGATGAAAATCAGAGGTAGGCGTGTTCCCACGTTGAAGCGTGGGAGTACGATAAAAAGCAGCCACTGGTTGAACCGTGGGTTCAGTTTAATCGAGTTAATGGTTGTATTGACCATTGTAGGCATTGTTATACGTATTGCCACGTCAACCTATAGTAGCGTTATTATAGCGAGCAATATATCATCGGAAAGCAATTCCTTTTGGGGCGACCTACAATATGCCCACAGCCAGGCCATCAAGCAGGGGCTGACGGTGACGGTTTGCGCTGCCAACACCAGCGGTAACGCCCCATACACCTGTAGCGGCTCGACTACCACTTGGTCGTCAGGTTGGGTAACCTATACGGGTAGTTATACAACCACCACCGGGGCCGTGACGCAAGCGTTGTTATTGCGTGTGCGACAACCGTTACTATCCACCTACGCCATGAAAAGTACCAGCACGAATGCTTTGACTTCGTTGTCTTTTAACTCTTTTGGTTTTTCTACCACGCGAGGGTCGGTTACCGTTTCCCCTCCTTCTGGAAGCTCAGTTAGCTCAAAAACGGTCTGCATCTCGGCTGTCGGCAATGTGCAAATCGTGTCAGGGGGGGATTCTGCATGTCCCTAAAAATACAAGGTTCAATGCATACACCGCAACAATACGGTTTTACACTGTTCGAAATACTGGTGACGGTACTGGTTATTGCAATCGGTTTGCTAGGCAATGCAGGTATTCAGGCATTGTCGCTCAACAACACCGCGATGGCGCGCAATCGAAGTCTGGCAGCTATGGAAGCGAGCGGTCTAGCCTCAATGATGCATGCCAATGCTGCCTATTGGCAGCTAGGTTCACCGACCAGTAGTTGCAGCATCAACTGTAATACTAGCGGAACTTCCTCTACTAGTTGTACAACTGCCGGCACTTCTGGTTATATTACTCTCGGCGACGCAATTCTCAGTAGTCAGAGTACCAATTGTACAACTACAAGCTGTTCTGGTCTGCAAATGGCCAGTTACGACCTTCAAAACTGGGGGGCTTCTGTTGC
>QJPH01000252.1 GCA_003242955.1 Candidatus Methylumidiphilus alinenensis | reverse complement strand
TACTGGCCCGATGCCAGAAAGCAAAGTTTCCAACAAATCATTGGCAACGGGTTCATCCAATGGCAGCACTTGAACCAAGCCTTCCAGCAAGGCGGCTTTGGAGCAACCCAACAAGATAGCCCAACGGTGTACCGCCCCATTGAAAAAAAGCAAACGGTCAGTCGTTGCAGAACCGGCAAACACAGTGGTATGCAAGATGGATTGCCACAGTTGCGTCCGCAGGCGCGAAGTCGGCAGGCTGGATGTCCGCGCCATTGAACCGCCTGCCGCAAGCAGTGCCTGGAACAACAAAGCCGGAAAATCTCCGGGCAGGGGCAAAGCGGCAATTGCAGCCAATTGGCGGTCGTCGAAATGCCCGACCAGGCGGCGCAACGCCAGGGCATCTTGCACCAGCACCGACAACTGCCTTTCCAGCAACTCGGGGGCATCGCGCAACAGAATGTCCAGGCTTTGCTGCGGCAGTTCCGTTGCGGCAAGGTCAGCCCACCAAGGCAGGTTGCCTTGGCGGAGGTACTGGTCGAATAACTCCAATTGCGAGGCGATCATTGGCGTAGGGTCGCCAGACTCCTGCCGCCCAATCTGCTCGGCCAAGCCACGCCGCAGGGATTCGCCGAATTTGGCGAGCAATTCCTCTTCCAGCCGATCCGGGTCCAAGCGGCCCAAATCCAATTCCAGCCGATCAATCCGGTGCAGGCGGTCGGACGCACTCAGTTCGTCGCAGCAGCGCTCTATCAGTGCCTCCGCCCTGCGCATGATTTGGCTGGCCTCTTGCTGCAACTGCCATGCACCCTCTTGGCTGGCAATCGTCAGTTCCAGTGTTTGCCGCAAGATGACGTGGCGTTGTGAACTCATGATGAGTTTCAGCCCCTCATGGTGGGCTGAGTAGTTGGCTGACTGTGCGCGTGAATTCAGTTTTCGCGACGGTTTGGGCTTTCACCGCAAGGATTGACAGAGTAGCTTCGGCAGCCACATCTTCCGGGCAATGCCATTCAGGTAAGCGATCCCATTCCGTCAGTGGGGTGGGCAAGTTCCCGGCGACAACGAAATCGATCTCCACCTGCAAGCCTTGAATGCCTTTGCCTTGCTTATGAAAATAGACCTTTAGCCCCAAGTCCCTGGGGGGGGTGTCATTCACGCGGAAATGATAAAACACGCCGGGTTGTCCACCAATCACGATATACACGGTTTTCGTCAAGCCAGCGTTCGGTGTTGTGACATTCTTCGCCTTCAAGCGCAAACTGCAGTCGGTTGCGGGTTTTACCAGGATGGCAATCGCCTGATTCAATTGTACCTTGGACGTGTTGGCTTCAACACCTTGGATGGTGTGTGTTTTGGTCGCCTCCACGACGATGTAGCTGTCTTCTTCCAAAATGCCCTGAGGTATCTCCAAAGTTATATCTCCCCCGTTGCCGGATACCTCTTTGCCGATGGGCTTCACGTCCGGCGTAGGGTTGAGTGGCGACCTGACCCACAAGTCATTATTAGGGGTTTTCAACAGGGGCGGCGGCTGTTTGAATTCACGGACAAACTCGTTGTCCAGAATCGAGCGTGTCAATAGTTGGTAGCTGACGCAAACTTGCGACTTTTTAATCTGCAATTTAACATTCTCCTTATAACCTACTAATTGCGACTCCGGCTCAATCGTCAGCGACTTTTCGGCCTTGACTCTGAGGGGCAGCTTGGCTTTCAGGGGTTCCTTAGCTTGCTTATTGTCTTGATGGATGGATTGATGGTTGGATTGATATTGTTTGGTGGCAAGAATGCGAATCAGGGTATCTTTATCAATGTTTCGGGTTTTTAACGTGACATCGCCTTTTTTGCCGACCACATAATCGGGTTCGGTCGGGATGACTTCCCAATTGATTGGGGGGTTCTCAGTCTTAAAGTCCCCTTTGTTGGCTACTTCGCGCACCAAGCGATATTCCACACCACTCTGGCTGGATTTTATTAAGACTTCCACTTGCTTGCCATGATCCACGGTAGGCGGGTCTCCTAGTTCTGGATCATCTGGGTTGCCTTTCCGTAACAACGCTTGCAAATCCAAATTCAGCCCTTCTTTTATAAGGATTTCTGCCCGTAAGTCCAAAACAAACTTTTTAGATTTATTGTTAGCGCGGACTTTAAAATTGATATCAGACTTGATGGGTGGTGTAATTAGCTCCAGTTTGTCTCCGTTGCCTTCCTTTTCGTCTAAGGCGGTCTTGCCGTCCTTATAATGCAATTCGTAAGTGACACCCTGTTGGCTGAAGGGTAGGGTTACTGTACCCTTCTCTTCCACAGCCACCTTATCGGTATAATTCACCGGCAAGTCCACCAGCGGATAGGTGCGGCCTATCCCCAACAAGTCGATCAGCCGGTCGCGGGCATCCCGCAAATGGAAAGCCGCCTCGCGGTTGTTGAGACGAACTTTTCTTTGGTTGACCACCCAAGTTTTGTAAGCTGACCAAAACATATCCCTATCGCCCTTGTCCAACCAGCATAGATAGACCGTCAGGTGGGCCGGGGTCTCTTCCCTGACGGTTTGTTCGACAAAACGGCAAAAGTTGTTGTTCTCTTCAAGTTCCTTAGGAAAAACAAAACTAATTTGCAGCGAATAAGGGTCGGCGCAACGGGCATCCGCCAACAAAGGGGCTGGTTGTTGCCCATTATCCGCGTCAATAGGGCGCAACAACACATGTTCCACCATATAAAAATCTGCCAGACCCAGCTTGATACGCAGGCGTTGTTCCAGGCCGGAGTCTTCCAGAATATTACAAGACAAAATGTCGTAGCCAGTGCCTCGGCCTGCGCTTAGTTTCGGATACTGGCTCAGCCAATCCTGCTTGTCGCGGGCCAGTTTCGCTAGGTCCGTGCCGGGTTTGATGAATTGGGCATAGTCGGTGAAATGCTCGGCAAAGCGAGCCAGCAAATGATCCAGGAAACGATGTTTGCGCAACCAGTCGATGTCGATTGGCTGGTTAGGGTCGGGCGCCTTGGCCGGTTTTTCGACCATGCGTTCCAGACGCTTGGCTAGGTCTTTTGGGTCGCGCCAAACGGTGTCCAGCCCCAGGCTGGGTTCGTCGACCCACTGGGAAAAATAGGTTTGCTGAGGGTTTTCGGCAAAGCCTAGCAAATCGCCGACATGCGCCAATTGGGCAAACTCGTTGGCCAGCAATTGGTCGAAAAACAGCAGATAGGCTTTCAATTGCTTGACCTGCGCCCTCCGTTGGGCATCGGAATCGGACGGCAACCCTTTATCGCCCAAGCCATAAAGGGCGGGGAACAGGTGTTGCGCAGAATAGTACTGGCCCACCCGCCGGTCACGCCCGGCTGGGGCTTTGATTTCCAAATCCTCCGGTTTGGGTGTAGGCAAAACCAAGCGGGTTTGCGATGGCGGGGGGCTTGTATTGCGGGCTACAATTTCGATCTGCCGCCTCTCCAAGCGCAGAATGGAGTTTAACCAATCCCAAACGGGCGTTTCCGTTTTGTTCAGATCCAGCCACCAATTCTCCCAATGCACATCATCCATGCTTAAAGACAATTGCTTGACCATCAATACGCCTTCCACATCCATGATTTCATGGATAAGGTCGGAAACCCGCACAGCGGTCTTGCGCACCCGGCACTGCAATTCCTCCGTGTCGATAAAACCATGTTCCAGACTAGGCCCGTCGAAAATCTCGTCGATGTGCAAGCCCGCCGCCAGCCGCTCGGCCAACGTGTGAAACGGGACGGGCGGTGCAATGAAGGTGTTGAGCTTGTGGTGAATTGCCGCAAGGATTCCGACCGCGTTACCCAATGGCCCGATCTCGATGTTCGCCTTGAGCCGGATTTTTTGCGCCTTCATCACCTCCACCGACACAAAATCCATGCACAGCGGGCGGTGAGCAAGGAGTTTCTCCTTGACCTTGGCACTAATATCGGCTCTATTAGTATTGGGTTCTAATCTTTGCTCAATCAAAACCCGGTATAGCCCTTTCAGATTGACCGGCTCCAAACCATCGCCGCCCTTCAACTGGATGAACTTTTTCGGATCGTCCGGCCCTGTACCCTCGCCACCCTCCGATGCCATGGGCTTTTTCTGCTTATCCAGCGGTGCCAATAGCCCATGGCGATCATAGAATACCTTGGGTTCGGCTTGGTCGATTTTCTCGATCCAAGCGTTATTGACCCCTTCCACATCAATCGCCAGCTTGCGCAGGTCGGTTAGCGTGACGGGCTGGGAAGTCAAAATGTCGGACGGCTTATGCAGGCTGGCATAAGGGTTCGTTCCCCCGCTGCTCAATAAATCGGGTATGGAAAAGTTGCAGCGGTAAGCCAGTTCGCTCAGCGCGTAGCAATATTGTTCAAGGATCGTAATGCCAGGGTCGTGTTCGTTAAAGTCCGTCCATTCCGGACCGGCCAACCGTTCCAACAACCGCAGCCCTTCCTGCCGCAATGTGGCATAGTCGAGTGTGGAATTATCAGTAAGCATAAGCGTCCTAATACTTTATCTATTTAAAAAACGTAGGGTACGCTGTGCGTACCTCATACATTACCTATTCACAGATCGTAGGGTACGCTGTGCGTACCTCATACATTACCCATTCACAAATCGTAGGGTACGCTGTGCGTACCTCATACATTACTATTCATAGATCGTAGACCATGCTTATGCTTGCCTTGGATCGGTACGCACCACCCTTTATCGGTACGCACAGCGTACCCTACCCTTTATCGGTACGCACAGCGTACCCTACCCTTTATCGGTACGCACAGCTTGCCCTACTCCTCCATTTCCATCGCCGTGGCATCCAAATCATCAAATGCTAGGTTTCCGTCGGCCTTGCAACCCCAATTCGGCGGGTAAACGCCTTGTCGAACCCAACGGTGAAACGTCGAATACGGCCAATCCTTCGCGCATTCCACATACCCATGTTTCACCGGGTTATAATGCACATAATCGAAATGCCGGGCATAATCCCGCTCATCGCGCAGGGCGTGTTCCCAAAACCGCCGTTGCAAAACCCCGCGCCGCCGTTGCCGAATCCGCGAGGCGTTGCGCGCTTGTTCGATGCCACCGGCGGCCAGATAAGCCTTGGTGAATTCCTTCTTGATGTAGCCCCAGCGCGCAGAATATCGCGAATCGCCTTCCGGCAATGTCCAAATGGCATGTAAATGATCGTCCAATAAAACCAGCGCGTCGATCCGAAACGGCCATTGCCGTCGGCATTCGCGTATCGCTGTACGGAGCCATACTCGGGATGTTTCTGTGCAAAATATCGGTGCACGATTTTCCGTCACCACCGTGAAAAAGAACGACCCGCCGGGAATATATAACCGCCGAAAGTGCGACATGAGTCCCCCAAAAAAGTAGGGTACGCTGTGCGTACCTTAGCCGTTCACGTTACGCATAGTTACGGTACGCACAGCGTACCCTACCCGCTTCTCGGTACGCACAGCGTACCCTACGCACCACTTATTTGAATACTTCTTGAACTTCCATAGTCCAGGTTACGGGGTTTTCTTTATCACCAAAAACAAGCTTGCCAGTAGGTTTTTCTGAATCTAATACATAGAAGCTTACATAAATTTTGTGCTGCCCCGGTTTTATGTCTTTTAGATAGCCAAACATATTCACTGCGCATCCCGTTATTCGGTCAGAACAATAATATATATCTGCAAATATAGGGGAGCCTGATTCTTCATCAACACCTATTGTTAATTTTAAAACTTTATCTTTATATGATAGACTAGATAAGTCTAGGTTATCGGAATAAACTATGCGAAGTTCAGTATCTAAATACCGCTTAGTAAAATCCAGCGATCTAGAACTAAGACGTATATGATTACCAGCTCCCATATCTTTCATATCTATTTCTTCAGGGGTATTTTTATTGACCATGACCACCTCGTTAATCAGATTACCCTTAATATGAAGTTTACCTAGGACTTCCACATCGCCCACAAGCTTAAGCTCTCTGTTACCGGCCAAGCCCGCACCATAGATACTGAGAGCGTTGTCAGACCCCCCTGTCTTATAGCTATGGCGTATGACTCCTTCATCATTCCCGGCAAACCTGATCGAATTTTGCCCATCGTACCGTCCGATGCGCAGCACGCCTCCAATCTCCAGATTGCCTTGAATCGTCGCACTGCCGCTGACTCGCAATCCGCCTGCGAGCGTGGCTAAGTTTTTCACGGTCAAGCCTCCATTCACGTTGACATGGTCAAAAAGATTGATCGTTCTGCTGCCACCAGGTCCTGCACCGAATATTTTGAACGGGTCAGTATCCGCCCCCCCCCCGCAATAATAAGTGATTTTAGGGGCATGGTGGTCGCCACCACTCTTGGCAAAATTGATCGATTGAGCCCCAGAGTCCGCGCCGATGCATAGTACACCAGCTATGTCGAGCTTACCTTTCGGTGAACCCGTGCCAATGCCAATATAGCCGGTTTTTCTATCGATAAACAGCCGACTCTGGCCCATTTCGTTGCCGATGGAAAACCCAAGCGTGACGTTTGCAGCGGGACCCGGATTCAGTTGGAGCAGCCAAGCCGGATTATCAGCCCCTGTGCTTGCATAGAAATTGAGCAAGTTGTTGGCTTTGCCGACTGCCTTGATACTGAGCGTACCGTCGTTCGATTTGACAATGCCGTCCTCTTCAAAGTTGAGCATTCCGTCGATCAAATTAGCGAAATGGCCTGCGCTAGGAGCGCAATTCGCTTTAAAATAAGCTTTCAGGTTTTCACGCTTATTATTGCTCATAGATTTCTCCAATAACCATCAAGTAGGGTACGCTGTGCGTACCTTGTAGGGTATGCTGTGCGTATCTTGCGGGGTACGCTTGCGCACCTTAAACACAAGGTCCATTCATCACTATGTTTTGGGCAGCAATACCTCTTGAACCTCCATAGTCCACTGCGCCGAATCCAATCCAAAACTTACAGAATCTATAATATGGTATCCTTTAGGTATTTCCATCTTTAGTTTGATGGTATAATCCTTTATTTCATTCATACCTTCTAGATATCCATACATAAACACAGGTGTACTAAATCCTTTCAGCATGTTAGAATGCCATTTTTTAATTATTTTCGGTGACTCTTTTCCATCAACGAATAATATTAACCGAATTTCTCTAGGACCAAAATAACTTTGCCCATTCATTTCCATGTTATCAAAATATATTACACGGATTACTGTGTCACAGTGAGACTTATGAAATGTGATTGATCTGTTTGAAACTACCTGGCTCGCTTGTGGCTTTTCTATTTCAATTTTATCCTTTGTCCTTGTCACCACTGTCAATTTTCTGATCACTTCACCTTTTACAGCAAGTCTTCCCGAGACTTCCACGTTGTCATAAAGTCTTATTTCTTTTGTGTTTCCCTTGGCCGATTCCGCACCATACAGATTAAGGGCATAGTCAGTTTTTCCTTCCTTATAGCTTATGGCTTCTTTAATGCCTTGGCCGTCCTCAACAAAACTGATCGTCTGTTGGCCGTTATGACCGATGTAAAGCACCTCTTGAATGTCCGCGCTACCGGTGACTCGCAATCCGCCTTCGATAGAGGCTTGCTTTGTCACGGCTAAGTTTCCATGCACATTGACATGGTCAAAAAAACTGATCGTTTTGCCTGTGGTTCCCGCACCCACTAGGCTGAGGTGGCTAGTTCCACCCACTCCGTGATAGGTGATTTTAGCGGGTTCGCCATATTTGCCATCGGCGTTGGCAAAATTGATCGATTTATTCCCAGATTGGTCAAGGTCGAAGTACAGTACATCCGCAATGTCGAGTTTACCTTTGGGCGAACCAGTGCCAATGCCAATATAGCCATTGGTTTTGTTGATAAACAGCCGACTGCCAACCGGTCCTTGTCCGTCGCTGATGGAAAATCCAGGCTTGACGGTTGCGGCAGGTTGAACGGCAGTGGGCTTGAGTTGGAGCTTCCAAGCTGGGTTTTGACTCCCCGTGTTGTCATAGAAATTGAGCAAGTTTTGGGGATTCCCGACCGCCTTGATACTCAGCCCATCTGTCGATTTGAAAATGCCATCGTCTTCGAAGTTGAGCATCCCGTTAATGAGTTCGGCGAAATGGCTTTCGGTGGGAGCGCAGTACAGTTTAAAATACCCTTTGAGATGTTCGCGATGAGTGTTGCCCATAGATTTCTCCAATGATTATATATAACAGTTGGTTACGTTGTTATCATGACTTCTTGAATCTCTATAAACCAACCTCCGTTTGGATCACCAAAAAAAATTTCATCATAATGGTAAGATTCAGGTAGGACAAATACTTGAACTTTATGTCCTATACCTTGATTTATGGCTTTTGCATATCCTAAAACAGTAAAAGATGATTTTAATTTATTATTTCTTGAATCTCGCATTTTAAAACTTGCCAATATATCCATTTGCTTATTATCATCAATCTTTATACATACTTTGAATTCTGGAATATCGTTATCAGAAGAGGTATTTTTAGCCCATATGTTATCAGAATAGACTATACGGATAGCCGTTTCATTATGATGTTTATCAAATGTTATTTTTCTAGTTAAAACTAGTGTTGGTGTGTTAGGCAAAATATCAAGTATTTTATCTGAACCTTTATATTCCTTATTTCTTGTCACCTTTCTGATCACACTACCTTTAACCTTAAGCCTTCCAGAGACTTCCACATTGTCATAAAGCTTAATGACTTTGGATGCCGGCCCCGCCGCCGACTCCGCACCATAGAAACTAAGGGCCCTGTCAGCCCCTTCTCCCTTATAGCTAATCGTCCCCACAGTCTCAGAATAGCTGCCGTCTTTCCTAGCAAAACTGATCGACTTTTGGACGTTCAGGCCGATGCACAACACCCCGGCAATGTCCAGCATGCCCGTGGGATTAACTGGCCCCGTTCGGCCTTGAATCGTCGTGTTGCCGGTGACGTGCAATCCGCCTGCGAGAGTGGCTTCCTTCGTCACGGCTAAGTTTCCCTGCACATTGACATGGTCAAAAAGATTGATGGTTCTATCGTTAGGCGTTTTTCCTGCGCCGATGATGTCGAGGGAGCTAGAGTCTTTATCGACCTTATAGATGATTTTACCGGCATCAACCTCGTCCCCAGCCTCTCTGTAAAAACTGATCGATTTATTCCCAGGCTTATTGTTGTCCTCGCCGATGGTCAGTACGCCTTCAATGTCGAGTTTGCCTTTCGGTGTCGTAGTGCCCATCCCGATATTTCCAGCGTGGTCGATAAACAATCGACTGACCCCCTGTCCGTCGCTGATGGAAAAACCAGGCACTGGCTGACCGGGGACAGGAATGAGTTGGAGCTTCCAGGCCGGACTATCCTGCCCGCTTTCACAAAAATTGAGCAGGGTTTGCGGTTGCTTGGCATCACCATCGGCCTTGAGGCTGAGCGGCTCACCCGCTTTTTTGAAAATGCCGTCGTCTTCCTGGATGAGCATCCCGTCTATGAGCGCTGCGAAATTCTTTACGCTGGGGATGGCGTTATTTTTGAAAAACCCTTTGAGCAGGGCACGGCTGAGTGGGCCTGTTTCGCTATCGTTGTCGTTCATTGTTGCCTCTTGTAACCATAAAATAAAAACAGCCTGGGTACGCTTTGCGTATCGCTAACCCGGCGTAGGGTACGCTGTGCGTACCGCAAACCCGGCGTAGGGTACGCTGTGCGTATCGCCAACCCGGCGTAGGGTACGCTGTGCGTACCGCAAACCCGGCGTAGGGTACGCTGTGCGTACCGCCGACCCGGCGTAGGGTACGCTGTGCGTATCGCCAACCCGGCGTAGGGTACGCTGTGCGTACCGCCGACCCGGCGTAGGGTACGCTGTGCGTACCG
>QJPH01000485.1 GCA_003242955.1 Candidatus Methylumidiphilus alinenensis | reverse complement strand
CGACGGCCCACCGAGCCATTGGTCAAAAAGCTTCGGGAAGCGGGCCTGGTCTTCGGGATGTCGGCAGAACAGCGGCCCTAGCAACGGGACCAGCCCCTCGGGTTCGTCCGGCAGACGGCCTTGTTGTTGCAAGCGTTCCAGCAGGCGAAACACCAGCAGCCACACGTCCGGGCCGGACTTCATGCCCTCGGCCCGTAATTTTGCGTCTAGGCCGTGGAGGCTTTGGTAGAGGTTTTGGATGTCCACTGCTATGTCCTACGTTCAGTTAAATAACTGATGTTACGCAGATGTGTAACCCCGTAGCCCGGATGGAGCCGCTTGCGGCGTAATCCGGGGGATACGGTACAATCAGAGATACCGCCCGAACCCGGATTACGCCCGGAGGGCTCCATCCGGGCTACAACACTGGGATTCAACGGCACGATGCGTAACATCACTTAAATAACTGATGTTACGCAGAGGTGTAAGCCGTAGCCCGGATGGAGCCGCTTGGCGAGCGAAAATCCGGGTTGTAGATTCTCCCGGATTGCGCCGCAAGCGGCTCCATCCGGGCTACGTCTGCTTTGACGCTCCGAATCTTAGGCTGGAAAAGCGACATCATGTTGGCTAGGCCGTTCGTCCCAGCCAGTCACTCAACAAGCCGGTGGCGCGTTCTTGATCATCCTTATGCTTGAACAAGGTAACCAAGGCACTGTTGCGAAACAATGACCGGGTTGCTTCATTCTGCAAAGAGGGCGGGGAATTGCCTAGGCGTTTTTGCATGAGCAGCAGCCAATTCAACAATTCCGCCGTAGAAGGCGGTTTCAACAGCCTTGCCTCTTCGCGCAAAAACTGGAACACCGACACGCCCGCCGACCATACGGGTTTTTCTCGGTTGGGCTTGTTGTCCACTGCGAGGATTTTAATTTTCAAGCGTTTTTCGATGATGTCCTCGATAGTCACTTTTGCACCGTTGTCTTTGGCCCGGAATGGCGGCAAGTCCACATGGTAATACACGCAACGACGCAGGAATGCATCGGGTAATTCCTTCTCCCGGTTACTGGTGATGACCACCACGGGCCTAAACTGGGGCTGACCCTTGCCCCGGTTCAACGCAACGGTTGTCCTGCCCTTTTTGGGTTCAAATAATTCGGGGATCTCGAAGCTCATCCGTTCAATTTCATTGAGGATGTCGTTAGGCACTTCGCGGGGGGCTTTGTCGATTTCATCTATCAATACAACGGAGCGTTGCGGTTCCTTCGGTGCGCCCTCGACACAATCCTTCAAGCCAAGCTGCTCGGCGGCATCTGCCCCCAATGATCGCAGGATCGCCAAGCCAAGCGCCTCGAAACGCAAATAACGGCGGGCATCGGCTGAATCGCCCTCCACCCGCGAGGCACGAAAACGCCCCAGCGTGTCGAAGTTGTAAAACAGGTCGCGGCTTAGCGTGTCGGATTTGACCGTGAAGCTCAAGGGCTTGGGCCACGGGTCTTGTGGGGCTTTGGGAAACCCCAATTCCCAAGCCAAGCTATAAGCCAGTTGCGACTTGCCGCAGCCCGGTTCGCCCGTCAAAAGCAATGGCATGCCCAGTTCCAAGGCCACATTCACCGCCGCCACTAAGCCGGGTGAAGCCAGATAGCCTTCGGGGTGGGTTAGTTCCTCTGTGTGGTCAATATCGGGCAGATCGCGCCATGTCTGTTCTGCCGATTGTTGCCCTTCGCCAGTGTAGTAAAGTTGATTACTGGGTAGTGTCATGGTGTCAATTCCTAATATCTACTAGCAGAATTCATTCAATGCATCAATGAGGATATTTTTCAAGTCATGATGATGAATTTCATAGTCGTCTTTAGCAATCCTAATGCGATAGGCATCCTTCTTTGCATTCTTATCTTCTTTTCGCTGTTTATACTCATCTCTAATTTTGTCTTCAACATATTTTTTTGCTTCTTCTAATTTTTGACTAATATGAATACTTATCCAGTCATGAACAAGTTTCTTATTTGGCGATTTTAATCTAGGCAAAAAAATCTTCTCACTCATTTCTGTTGGTAGTGAAGCCTTCAAATGATTAATCAGCGTTTTTTCAGATTTTCTAAAGAAATTCCAACTAGGCTTTGGAGTTTCTATATATTCATAATAAAAGATCAGAATATGACGTGGGCTGTTTATGGAAAGTTCGAGCTTCTGCCATGCAACCAACATGCCTTGAACGAGGGCTGGGTTTGTTGATTCGGCAGCCGTTAGGATTCGGTAAAAAATAAGAGGGACTTTTTCTTTGGAAAGCCTACGCTCTATGGCTTTGCGGTTCAAACCACATGTTAGTTCTTCATCTAATAATTCATAAAGATATTCAACTGGATCAATATTTCCTCTCAATATCCGCCCCGACAAGTATTTTAGAGTAGGTGAGGAATTCTTATTAAATCGCGGAAGCTGGCGTTTTAGAATTTTGTTAATTTGATAATAAAGAATATTCAGCAAGGCATCGGGCCATTGTGTAGAAGCCCCATATAGCAAATAAACCAATGGGTTATTATGGGTTTCTTCCTTTACAAAACAAATGTTTCCCAAATGGTCGATAACGTGTGTAGCCTGCTCATCTTTGTCAACAAGTCCAGCTTTAAACGCGGGCGTATTTTCCAAACCATTAGATTGTGATGAAAGGCTTGAACTGTTGGACTTGTTGTGATTGTCTCGCGTCGATGGAATAGCAGTGGGGTTTGCATTTGGACTGGATTCGCCTGGAAAGTTAGGTTCAATCTCTGGCTTAGCCCTTATACCGTCTTCGCTGGATTTGATTTCGGTCAGCAATAGCTCGATGGCTTCTTTCCTGCTCAAACCAATCAAGTCGATATGGATGATTGGGCCTAAAATTCCTTTGACATCAACCGGGCGTACTTTAATTGGAATTAACTTGCCTTCTTTCCCGGCGGGATCGGCAGCAAAGGCGGCAGACCATTCGGATTTCGCAAAATCAGACCTTAAATAATCGGGAGATAAAATAGCAATGGTCTGTTTGGAATTGCTTGCTGCTTCTTGCATAGCCAATACGAAATTTTGACCCGCATGAAAATCCCATGCTTGAATGACAGTGGAATGGCCTGCCTTTTCCAATTGCCAAGCAATCCAAACGGCCCAAGCCTCGTCTGTTTTGGTGTAGCTAATGAAAAAATCCTTCATGTGCGTGAGTCAAAAAAAATCGATAGTCAAAGCATAGCCAAGCTGCAGGGCAAAGAGCAAAAAGAATGTCTCACGCAAAGGCGCAACGTTTGCTCGTTCCCAACCAAGCTCCCGCTCTTGCCGTTATACACAAGTCCAGCCAAATCGGAAAATCCGTCATTTCGGCATGGATGCCGAAATCCAGGCCATGGACGGTAACAAGTCTGTCGTGCAAATGCTTGATTCGGGTAACATGCCATCCCGTAGTCTCATGTTCGCGGTTGCAGGGATATCTGTCGTACCCCCGAATTTTCCATCCGTGGACGCTGGATTCCGGCGGTCCATGCCGGAATGACGGCTTAACTTAATGTGCTCGTTTATGTGCCGTGGCTTTTGCGTGTCCGGCAGCGGCAGGCACACATTTAAACGCTGTGGATTTGACGCTGAAGGAATCTTCAATCATCAGCTTGCCTAACTCGACGATGGCGACTTCCGGCAATTCCTTGAGTTTCCGGTTTGGCCCTACGAATTCAAGCAGGCCATTTTCGGTTTTAGTCCCGTCGGGATCGACAATGACGTTTTGGGTGCGGCCCGTGCCCCTGAAATGCCCGAATAGGCTTAATTTGTTTTCCAGAAGCTTGCGATACACCCAGGCATCGCCGCCCTCGGCTTGAAGATTGGCGTAGCTAGTTTCTTTAATGTGTTTTTTAACCGCATCTGGAAAATTCAACGCGAAAGCTTTATCGGCATCGGTTTTGAAAAATAGGCTGACCGGGGCGAATTCACCCTGTTTGCCAGGGTCCACCGTCGCATTGGTCGCTAGGCGGTTGAATAGAGCAAACATATTATCCCATGTGGGGATGTAAACGAATTTTGTCCAGTCATTGGGTAATTGGCCCTTTTTTTCGTCAGAAATAGCGATGCCGTCCTCGAAGCGGAAAATAATCGCAACCATTTCCTGGTCGCGTTGCCAGTGGATGATATCGCCGGCCTCATAGCCAATGTCCAGGTAAATATCCAGCAAACTTTTTCCGAACACGCCTTCGGGAGTCGTCACGAAAATAAAAGGCCGGGTGCCAAGGATTGCATTGTCTTGGAGTTGATTGTTATCCGTAAGAATGTTCTTGCGGGGGGCGATGCGGACAAAAAAGACTGAATTTCTGGTTAATTCCGCATCGGGAATCTTCGGGGTATCCAGATTTTTTATTTTTTCTGCCAGTGCCGTCAATTCGGCGGATGGGGAGGCCGTGAAAAGTATTTCCCGGCTTTGGGCCGTGCCTATCCCTGTGATAAGTACAAAGAGGATGGCAATTGTCAGTTTTATGAGTTGGTTCATGTTCAAGCATTCTCCGGTTGTCTGTGGAAAAATCGTTTATCTCTGGTGTATTCGTTAAAATGCAGCAATACTCATTTTGGCTAGAACGTCGTTATTCCGGCAGGCATTGCCGGACAAATCGGCAGGATAGCCGATTTGTCCGGCTTCGCCGCCCGCAGGGTTCGGGGCACGGATGTCCCGAATGCATCCAGATGCCATGGAGGGCGACTCGACGCTCGCAAATGTTTGATTCAGGTGATATGCCAGCCCGCAGCTTCACATCCCTGTGGACTGGATTCCGGCAATCCCTGCCGGAATGACGGGCCACAGTATATTTTTGGTTCAAAATGAGAATTGCTGGCCAGTCAATGTCAACCTAGACATTGCCATATCACCCCACTTGCGCTTTTACGTTGCGTCTTTGCGCCGTTGCGTGAGACCTTCTTTTACCTTTCTCGCAATGCGGCATGCCAATCAATAGGCGAAGATTTTCTGTCTCACGCAACGGCGCAACGTTAAGAGCCAAGCAAAAACTACAAGGCCCACCCTAAACTGAGGTTTGCCTTCTCCTTCGACAAGCTCCAAGTAGCTTGGACGCTGGATGCATTCGGAGCATCCTTGTCCTACGGTTTACGCCTAGTGGTAATTGCTGCCTGCCAACGCGCGTAACATCAGTTAAGTAAATAGTGAGGCTAAATCGCTTGCTCCCCGGTTTCCCCTGTTCTGATACGGATGACCTGTTCCAAGGGGGTGATGAAAATCTTGCCGTCCCCGATTTTGCCAGTATTGGCGGCTTTTATGATGGAGTCGACAGCCCGTTCCACCAAGGCATCGGTTACGGCAATCTCCATTTTCACCTTCGGCAAAAAGTCCACCACATATTCCGCTCCGCGATAGAGTTCGGTGTGCCCCTTCTGCCTGCCAAATCCTTTGACCTCGGTGACAGTCACGCCGCTGATGCCAATATCCGATAGTGCTTCACGCACATCGTCCAGTTTGAAAGGTTTGATGATTGCAGTGATTAATTTCATTCAGGTTTCCTCCGGGAAAGTATTAGTGTAACTAAGCAATGTCAGGTTTAGTGTTTATTGGCCCGGTGCTCAATGATTTCTTCAAGCACCGAGGGGTCGGCAAGCGTGGAAATATCGCCTAGGTTGCCGAGGTCATTGGCAGCCACCTTGCGCAGGATTCTGCGCATGATTTTGCCAGAACGGGTCTTGGGCAGGGAAGGTGCCCATTGAATTATATCCGGTGTTGCTATCGGTCCGATTTCCTTTCTGACCAAATGAATCAAATCTTGCTTTAACTCCTCGCTCGGCTCTACGCCAATGTTTAAGGTGATGTAAGCGTAAATGCCTTGTCCTTTGAGGTCGTGCGGATAACCCACCACGGCGGCCTCCGCGACGGCATTATGCAAAACCAAGGCGCTTTCTATTTCTGCCGTACCCATTCGGTGTCCAGCCACATTCAACACATCATCGACGCGGCCGGTGATCCAATAATAGCCGTCAGCGTCGCGTTTTGCCCCATCGCCGGTGAAATATTTGTTTGGGTAAAGGCTAAAATAAGTTTCAACAAAGCGTTGGTGATTGCCGTAAACCGTTCGTGCTTGCCCAGGCCAAGAAGCGGTGATGGCAAGAACCCCCTCGGCCTCCCCTTCCTTCTCCTCACCCAGCGAATCGAGGATAGCCGGAACTACGCCGAAAAAGGGCAGCGTGGCCGATCCAGGCTTAAGTGGGGTCGCGCCGGGCAGAGGTGTAATCAGTATGCCCCCGGTTTCGGTCTGCCACCAAGTATCGACTACAGGACAGCGTGCATCCCCAACGATCTGGTAATACCATTCCCAGGCTTCCGGGTTGATGGGTTCGCCGACCGAGCCGAGTATGCGCAAACTTTGACGGCTGGTGCGTTGCACCAAGTCGTCCCCCATGCCCATCAGCATGCGGATGGCAGTCGGTGCGGTGTAAAAAATATTGACCTGATGCTTGTCGATGACTTTCCAGAATCGGTCGGCTGTTGGGTAGGTCGGAATGCCCTCGAACATCAGGCTGATGGCACCATTGCATAAAGGCCCATAGACAACATAGGAGTGGCCGGTGACCCAGCCCACATCGGCGGTACACCAATACACATCGCCTTCGTGATAGTCAAAAACATAGTGGTGGGTCATCGCCGCGTAGAGCAGATAACCCCCCGTGGTGTGCAATACCCCTTTGGGTTTTCCAGTTGACCCGGAAGTATAGAGGATGAACAGCGGATCTTCCGCGTCCATGGGTTCGGCAGGGCATTCCTCCGCCTCTTGCGCTATCGCCTCGTGATACCAAACATCGCGCCCCTCCACCCAGGGAATGGCGGCCCCGGTGTTCTTCACCACAAAGAGGGTCTTCACATTAGGGCAAGAGGCCAAGGCTTCGTCCACATTGTCTTTCAGGGGGATTTTCTTGCCGCCGCGGCGACCCTCGTCAGCGGTGATGACATAGTGGCAATCGCAGTCTAGGATGCGGTCTTTCAAAGCCTCTGATGAAAAGCCGCCAAACACTATTGAATGGATGGCCCCGATGCGGGCGCATGCCAGCATGGCGATAGCTGCCTCCGGGATGTTGGGCAAATAGATGCATATGCGGTCCCCTTTGCCGGCCCCTTTGGCTTTTAATGCGTTGGCAAAACGGCACACTAAGCGGTGAAGTTCACGGTAAGTGATTTTCCTGTTGATATTAGGGTCATCGCTTTCCCAGAGAATGGCGGTTTGCTCACCGCGCTTTTCCAGATGACGGTCTAGGCAATTCAAACTGACATTCAACTTGGCGCCTATAAACCAGCGTATGTTAGCCGTTGTGAAATCGTATTCGGTGACTTTTTGCCAAGGTTCCATCCATTCCAAGAAACGTTCCGCCTGACGACCCCAGAAGTGTTCTGGGTCTTTTACAGATTGCTCATATAGTTCGTGGTATTCCGCCTCGCCTATATGGGCTGTAGCTGCTACTTCAGGTTTTATGCCATAAATTTTATCATTAGACATGGGTGGTGCTCCTTCATAAAAAAATCATATCAATCGATAGCCCGTCGCTTGCTGCCATCTTGCGCAATAGTGTAATGGATTCAGTCTGTAGTTGCCTGATACGCTCTTTAGGCAACTCCATTGCAACCGCAATTTCTGGGATGCTGGCTTGCTCGTAACCGTCTGGATCAATTGCCAAGAAGCTTGTCGCGGGCCTGATTGATCTTTACCGCCAAGTAATCGGACCCCCCTCGGTCTGGATGCATTTTTTGCATGAGTCTGCGATGGGCAATGACGATTTCCTCTTTCGTGGCATTAGGGTTAAGCCCGAGGATTTCATAAGCCTCCTGTCGACTCATGCGTCCGCCTCCAGGCGGCGGGGCATCTGTTGTCCCGCCATCGCCTTGGGTCGAACGGCGAAAGAGCCTCAGTAGTGCGGGTATCAAAGGCAGAAGGGCAGGAGCAAGCCTAAGCACTGCAACAATGATTGCGCCGATCAATGGCAACACCCAATTTGCCCTGGCGGCAAACAACAAAAAGGCTAGTAATCCGATTAAAACAAGGGCCTTGCGCATTCTTGCCCGACCTTGTGTGGTCATCTCGGGCAACCATCGGCGGATACTGAGTATGACTATCAGAACAAGAATGCCTAAAAGTAAGAACTGCATCAATGGTATTAAGAGATTGGGGGTTGACGGGTTGGATGAGGTGCTATTAAAAGTGGAGAGGGAGTGAAAGTCTTGCCTTGCGAGGCAGGCCTTGCTCTACTGGCGTAATTTCAAATTCTACCCTGTTCGTGTCCATCACTTTTAATTGTAACCGGTTGGATGTATTCTAACTTAATCAGGGAACTATTGTGACTGCGAACAAACTAAACCTTTTGATTCAACACGGTAAGACTGAGCCTTTGACCGATGCCAACACCAAGGGGTGCAACGGTTCAATCCCCCGGGAGCGTGGGCATCTTGCCCAAAGAAATGGCGGCCAAGATGTCCCTCGTTCCCAGAAAAAGGTAGGGGGGGCTGAAAGCTTACCCCGAGCTTACAAGGTTTCGGGCCAGTCTTCAGTGGCAATTTTAAAAAAAACGCCGAGGACGCGTACTTTCCGGTTTGCATATAACCGACAACGTGGTAACTTTCCCCGGAGTGCTACGCGCCTGTTTGAAAACCCCGGTATAAATCCAAGAAGAGGTAGAATAAAAAATGTCCAGCGAAAATAACACAAATAGCGGCCTGGCCGGCGTTATTGCAAACTTGAAATCCAATCCCAAGGCATTGGCCATCCTAGTCGGCGCAATCGCACTCGCGCTGTTTCTCCTAGTCAAAGGGGGAAGCGACCAAGGTGTCACTCCCGCCAAGGTTACAGCGATTAGCATAGGCCAAAAGGTCTCCATCCAAAACCCCAACACTGACAAGGGCAACACCATTTTGTTGGCGGCACCCGGCCCGGTGGGTTTGGCCGATAGCGATAACGACAAAGACGACATGATCGTCTGTAAACAAGTGTTGTCAGGAACGACAGCGACGCTCAATGAAGAAACCGTAGTGAACTACATCCCCTTTGCCAAGGTTACCCTGGAAAGCGGTGAATGTAATGGAAAAACTGGCTGGATGCCGAAAGTCAATTTGAGATAAAGTGGCTAGTGAATAGTGTTTAGTGCCAATGCGGCGATGGCTCCTTGTCTGGTCCATCGCCGTCTTTGGCATAAGGCTATCCGTAGAAATAAAGAGACATAAATCACTGCATCCTTTTGGGACGCGTTTGCCTAACATGATATTAAATATAGACATTTGCATTCAACAATCTAACGAAACTTCTAATAGACAGAATTTATTAGCTCTCAGCGGTGATTCATCTCTTGGAGTGGGAACAAATTTTGTTTACATTTATTCGTTAGTTGACGAATCTGTAAACTATCCAAACAAGGAAGGTAAGGTTGTTTACATTGGTAAAACAGGCAGAACAAAAGAACCTACAGGGAAAAGGTTCGGGCAGCACATAAGCACAACAGCCGATAAAGGCGGCGACCTGGGGACAATATATGCTCTGTCGCGCTATTATTGGAAAGGCAGTAAATTGAGGTTGCAGATATTTTCAATGCGTAATGAAAAGGAAATACAGCGTTTTCAACATCAAAGAGTTACTTGATAACTTGCATGAAAGGGCAAGACATTCAGTTAACTTGAAGCGTTAACTGAATATCCTTTATTAGGGATATTTTAAAGATGAAAACGCTGTACATAATGATTTCTCCACACTCACATACCCTTTTCATAAATGTACCTGATTAGGAAGATTCTTCAGCTATTCCGGCATGGACCGATGGAATTCAGATTGCATGAATGCCCAAAGCCCCGCCGTCCATGGAG
>QJPH01000432.1 GCA_003242955.1 Candidatus Methylumidiphilus alinenensis | reverse complement strand
CTAAGGTCCTACCGCTAAGATCGCCTGCGTACAGTTCAATGAAATCAGGTAAAACTCGTCCGGCGGCATCTGTATAAGCCGTTCCCATGTCGCCTATGGCGGTGGTCAGGTTAGCGGGCGTAGGCGAGGCATAGTTGGCTGCATATATTTTTCCCGTGACTTGGGTGGATGTTGAAAACATACCCGATGAGTCAAGGGTTAATGCCAATCCTGTTATGGCTGTCGATGCAATTGGGCTAACGCCTATATTTCCAGTGATTATGGAAGGTGGGCTAGTCGTAACACCTGCCTTTGACAAAATGGCAAACGGAGCTGCCGTACCCAAGTTAACGGGTACGGGATTCGCCGCCTCAGCCAATTGGAATGCACCAAGCGCAATCAGAAATAGCCCTAAGAATGGGCTGATATACTTTTTAAGTTGTAACTTGTTCATTTTACACTCCCGGTAATTGTTCAGTCCCCCCCTGTCTTTTCCACTGGAAAGGCAGGCAAATCAAAAAAGACACTGCGATAACGATCTGTAAATAAGGGTATCTATAAAATCAAACCTGGTCTGTACGATTTCGCACATAAGCCGAATGGAAATTTGCACACCCATCATTTTTTGATGATTGATTTTATCACCCGCTTCCAAGTCGGCTGGTGAATCTTGAACACGGCAAAGTTGGCGGTGACGGTTTGCGCGGCATTCATCGTGACGGTGCATGAATTCCCGTAGCCGCTGCAAGCACCCCGCCAGCCGGAGAACTCGTATCCGCTGACCGGGTTGGCGGTCAACACAACATAACTTCCGCTATCATAGTACTGGGCGCAAGCCGTCCCACAGTTTATGCCGCCGTAATTACTGGTAATCATTCCATTTGTAGGGTTGTTATTGATGACGGTTAGCAAGGTGTTTGGATTTGGCACCTGATTAAAAGGGCTGTTAAGAGGGTTATAATTTTGCGCCGCAAAAATTGCCCATGCCGTCGCAGCCAAACCCACGCGCTCGGGGATGCACTGATAAGGCGTTTGCAAACATTGCGCAGCGGGGGCCAAGGTGTCGCCGTTTTGCAGAGTGCTTGCCACCAAGCCAGAACCATCGCCGAAAGGTGCCGTTGCTTGGGCCTGCGCGATTTGGGCGAGATATGTTGCCGCTTGACTGGCAAAGCTCGAATCCTTATAGAGTTGATTGACATAATTCATTAACTCGGTCACCTGCCCGGTAAACTCCCAGGCAACGCCATTTACACCGGAGACTATATTGAAACCCGAGTAAGTGATATTGGCGGCAGTCACGGTTTGAGCAAACTTGTTCACGATGCACTGGACAGGCTTGTGCCAGTCAATTGCCTTGGCATAGCGTGGGGAACCCGCCATCGCCAGGGTGGTGAAACTATTGGAATCTAGAAAGTCGTAGGTATTGATTGTGTCATTGCCTTTCGTGGGCCCGTTGGGCTGGATGCCAGCCCCAGTGGTGTTCGGTGGGACAGTGCCGGCAAAGAAACAGCCACGGGTGGAATCGTACATTTGCATGACAAAATCACCCGCAACATTCGCCTGGGCGGTCCAATAGTTCGCTTGTGCGGTATTTCCCAACTGTTGTTCAGTAAACGCCAATGTCGAGAACGCGGCAAAAATGTCTGCGTTGTTTTCAATGGATTTGCCTTTTTCCAAAGGTTTTGGGGGGGGCGCACCCTCATCAGGATAACCGAGGTAATAACCGCCATAACCCGTGTTAGAGGTATCCAGCAATTGGTTGACAATCCACTGCCCGATGGTTGCCGCATCATTAAGATAGCGAGTATCTTGAAAGCGATTGTAAGCCGAAATCAGCGACAGGATGGCAAACGCATTGTTTCCACCCGTCGCACCGTCTAAGATAACGCAATAGTTTGACGGAGCGCAGGTAGTGGAACTGAAACCCGCCACTCGAATATCGCCTTGCTGTCCTGCGCCTACTCCCTGACCACTGAACAAGGCAATATCACCGCTTTCATAGGCATTGTGCAAACCCATCGGACTGCTGGGGAATGGCGGCAAATAATCCCCATGGTTGTCATGGGACAGTGCGTAGTCCATTGAATCTGCAATCAATTTGGCATTGACCAAATCTGTGGGGCTATCCTGCGCCAACAGTGCGAGCAGGGTCAAGGCAGATTCGTAAAGGCTTGCGATGTTCTTGTTGGCTTGGTCGATGGGCACTGAGGTTTGGGGTGTCACCACACCAAAGGTTTGGGTGCTAAGCGGCAAGCCTAAGACCGATTGTTGTTTGGTCGGCACTGGCTCAAAGTGGATGTTGTCCAATAACAGGATGCCGCCGTTGGGAGCATCCAGGTTATCCGTTTCCACCGTGAATAAAACATTCACGGAAGCCAAATCTGCTAGTGTGACGTTAAACGCTGCCAAGGGAATGGTAAGCGTGGTAAAAGTAGTGCTTTGTGGGATGGTGATAAAATAGGTCATCGTATGGCCCGCAAAGCCAAACAATACACGAAAACCATTCGGCGTGGGCGAGCGTACATCAAAGACCAAATAAGTTGCACCCGTCAAATCGTAGCCTTTGCTTACAAAGGTAGTGCTAAATAAATTCTGCGGTTCCACAAAACTGACCCCAGACCAACTAATCTGGTTTCCAAATCGGATATAAACCACGGTATCCCGTTGGATATCCAAAGCATTAGTATCTGAAGAGCAACCGTTCGGCGAAAGGGCAGCATTGACGCAGGCGGCGTTGAGGTGAATCGTCGGATAGTCTCCCATCCAGCCGGACGGGAAACCATGGTTATAGGCCGAATCGGCATCTTGATAAACGTAAAATGCATTTTGGACCGCCGAGGTTCTCTGCGTGAGTACATTATAGGCTGCATTAAGATTGACGGCAGCCTTCGCTACATCACCTATTCCAATGATGCCGATCAATATAAAACCCTGAAATACAGACGAAACATAACGGTAAACAATTGGGTTTGAAACTTTCACGTTAATTTACCCCTAAGGTGATTGGGCTTATTGCCCGTTTCCAAATCGGATGGTGAATTTTGGGCTAGCATCCCCACGCCCCTGCTTGGAGCCTGTACTTGCTATTTTCCCCCATGTTACCCACCCCCTTGGATGATTAGTGAATTTATCACCCGCTTCCAAGATGGCTGGCGAATCTTAAAGGGAGCAAAATTGGCGGTGACGGTCTGGGCGGCATTCACGGTAGTCACTTTGCATGAATTCCCGTAACCGCTGCAAGCCCCGCCCCAGCCGGTGAATTCGTATCCGCTGGCCGGGATGGCGGTCAGCGTCACTGCCGTCCCGCTAGAGAAATTCGCACTACATGTCGTACCGCAGTCAATTCCTCCCACGTTGCTGACGATGGTTCCGCCGGCACTATTGGCATTGCTGACTGTTAGGGGCGTTGGAACGGCGACGAAACCGTGGGTATTGCCGTTAAAATCAATATATGACCCTGCAAGCTTCCCACTGGCATTGATACTAGCGATACCGATACTAGTGGCTACCTGCAAATCCAAGGTAATGAACATGCCATTACTATATACGACGGAATTAAATGCCAAGGTGGTTCTTTCATTAATGATGTTTTCATAAAACCCAACGGCCTCCCCGTTGCTAAGGATCGTTATAGTGGTAAAATCGGATCCTGGCGCATTCAGAAAAGTGAATGTACCTTTGCTATAGACGAAACTAGAATGGGTAGGCCCGTAAGTGGCATACCCTGCGACCTGCCCACTGGCGTTGATGCTGGATGCCCAGGAATAAGTCGGTATCCCCAATGGATCGTAATAACTGGGGGTACTTATCGGGTCCAAGATCGTGAATACGCCGCCGCTAAACAAGAAGCCTTTTGGATAGTTGATAAAGCCCCAGGGTCCTTGTTCCCCATGTCCTGCTTGATATAACGCACCTGCTACTTGCCCACTATCGTTGATACTAGTAAGCCGGGTACTCACAGACCCTGGCGCGTCTAAGATAGTAAAACTGCCACCGCTGTACACAAAGCCGTGATTAAGCTTGGATGCGTCAGTATAAAAACCTGCCAGATGTCCGCTGGCATTGATGCCAGCAACATAGGTATCCATGGATCCTGGCGCATCTAGGGTTGTGAATGCCCCGCCGCTATACACGAAACCGTGGAAGACACCTGTGGCGTCAGAATAAAACCCTGCTATCTGGCCGCTGGCGTTGATATTGATGCTGGTGCTGATGGTTTGGGTGTCATACGCAACGGCCCCCGGCACATCTAGGGTGTTGAACGCGCCGCCGCTATACATGAAGCCGTGTTCATGGGTGGCTGCGTCAGTATAATACCCTGCAACCTGCCCTCTGTCGTTGATGCTTGTGGGAGTGGTACTCATGGCCCCCGGTACATCTAAGGAGGTAAAGGCATAATCGGCCACCGCAGGCAAGGCCAAGAAACTAGCCATGATGAATGCGATGCTTAATAATAACTTGTCCATAAAACCCTCAAATTATAAGTTTTTGCTGGTTTGCTGGTTCCCAAGTTCCAGATATTGCCGTTATACACAAGTATCGAAAACCCGTCATTCCGGCATGGATCGCCGGAATCCAGATTACAGGGATGTGCATCTGCGAGTTGGCACATTACCTGAGCCAAACACTTGCGCAACTTACAAGTTACCATCCATGGCACTGGATTCCTGCATACCTGCTGGAATGACGGCAGTTTTGGTTCGGCGGAACATGGATATAGCGTTGAGAGTCCCAGCTTGGACACCCATGCAGGAATCCCGTGCTTCATTATTTTCCCGTACCTATTACCCACTCCCTTGGTTGATGGATTTTATCACCTGTTTCCAAATCGGCTGGTGAATTGTAGCCGTTCAGCCCCCGCATTTCCCTTACTGCCTTTAAGTTAAGCAAGCATGGTGTGCAAGGATTGCCTTGCGATGGTTTCAAACCCCTTGTAAAACCGGGCAAGGCAAGCCTTGCACTCCCGGCGCTGGCAAATTGAAACCCTTAACTTAATGGCGGTGCGCTTTTTCCTGAGAACGTGGTGATCTTGGCTCGGTCACCATTTGATTATTTTAATGATTTTAATGGGGTCCGCGACTTTCTGTCCTCGCCTCACGGTCGGTTTTGGCTTTTGATAAATGAAAGCTACTCCTTTTTTCAAGCTTGTCAATCAAGAACGTTTTGCTAAGGATTTATAGAATGCCTGCCGGCCGCCCCGCATTGGGCTTGAGGAAGTCGATAAAATCAGTTTCGTCGGGCAACATCTTTTCCGTTATCCGATAAATGCTTAAATATCGGGCGCAACTCAGAGAGACGCACACGGCGGACTTAGGCGTATTGATCGTTCCCATGCTCCGGCGTGGGAATGCAAACCCGACCGCTCCGGCGGTCATCGACGCAGAGCGTCAGGGACGGCGTTCCTACGCTGGAGCGTCAATGCCATTAGTTAAATACATTGAGCGTGAAATCAGCCCTTGACGGAACGCCAAGCCCCAGCTTGGCGGGCAGATTGCCGATGCCAAGCTGGGGCTTGGCGTTCCGATAAACGCTTAACTTAATGGCAGTGACGCTGGAGCGTGGGAACGATCAAACTTGTACAACTTATTTTTTGACAGGCCCTTAATTCCGCAGAACTCTATATTCAAGCATCACTTCAAGCCTGCACCCGCCGTTCGCTGGCTTTCCAACCATTCGCGCACCACAACGTTGACGCGTGTCTGCCAATCTTTCCCTGTGGCCCTTAGTGCTGCCAGCACGTCTTCATCAAAACGGATGGTTACCGGCACCTTCAAGGGGGCAATTTGCGGGCTGCGCAAGCCTCGCCTTTCAGCCAGTGCGGACTGCACGGCGGGGTAACCCCCATCCCTCACCACCGTTGCGTTT
Organism: Candidatus Methylumidiphilus alinenensis; assembly: GCA_003242955.1. Taxonomy (GTDB): domain Bacteria; phylum Pseudomonadota; class Gammaproteobacteria; order Methylococcales; family Methylococcaceae; genus Methylumidiphilus; species Methylumidiphilus alinenensis. The sequence continues at coordinate 3,979 of QJPH01000432.1, read as the reverse complement.
TGCCAATATGCCTCGACTTGCCCCGCGTCGTTGGGGTCATAAGGACATTCCAAGTCTTCCGCTTGCTCAGGCGCTGCGGCGATGGCAGCCTCAATCTCCTCCGGGCTAACGGGAAATTTCCGCAAAGTAACTTCTGGATTCATGGCGTGTCGCTCGTCTCAGGCTAATGACATGCAAGGCTTCACCGCGCTCGCAGTAAGTCATATGGACCACTTCGCCGCGCAGCCAGCCGATTAGATTGATGCGCTGCTCGCCATAGGCTTCGCGCAAGTCGATTTCAGTGGCGACAGGGTTGTCGAAAACCGCCTCGCAACCCATGAAGTCCATCCCGTGGTTTTTGAGATTGCTTCGCCGCTTCGATTCATCCCAAGTAATCATCACTTGATTGTCATGGCAAATATGGACAAATGCAAGAAAATTGTTCTGGTTCCCAAGCTTCAGCTCGTAGGGTGCAATAGCGAAGCGTATTGCGCCGAATGGGCAGATCATCCACATACGGGGCAATACGCGGCAAGCCGTTATTGCGGCCTGCGGCCCTACGGACCAGCCAGAAGGAACGCCAAGCACCAGCTTGGCTTTTGCGCTGGTTCCCAAGCTCCAGCTTGGGAACCTTTGCTTTTCAAGCTCTAGCTTGCAGTGACTCAGGAAGCTGGAGCTTCTAACACCGCGTTCCCAAGCCGGAGCTTGGGAACGAGCAGAAATCCGGGCCATGGACGGTAACCACTCGGTTGTGCAAATGCTTGATTCAGGTAACATGGCAAAACTTTTCAGCTATGATATGATGAGTCATGCCTGATAGAAAGATAATTGACGAAACCCACAAAATACCTGACAAGCGCGGCAATGGTCTATTACGGCGGGAATTATGGGTTGATAAGAATGGCAAGATCACTCGCTACAATTTGGCTTATATCAACCACAAGTTGCACTTTGCGGATAATGGGCGAGTGGTTGGCTACGACAACCAACACGGATATCACCACCGTCATTATTTTGGTCGCGTCGAACCCATCGACTTTGTGAGTTTTGAAGAAGTCGAGAAACGATTTGAGCACGATTGGCTTATACTGAGGCAGCAACTATGAAAATACTGACTATTAAATCGGCAGAGGAAGGAGCGTTCTTTGATCGCGGCCGCAAATTGGCCAAGCTGGCCGATCAAGGGGCCGTCATACCCGAAGAGTGCATCATTAGTTTTGAAGACCCGTCTGAGATGCTAAAACTTTTGTCGGCGGCACGGTTGGCACTACTTAAATCCATCAAAGAACAGCCGGGGTCAATCACTGCACTATCCGAGCGCTTGCATCGAGACCGTAGCGCAGTTAAGCGGGATGTGGACGAATTGGTAAAAGTCGGCATTGTAACGGTTGAGTCGAAAACTCTACCCGGCCAAGGTCGAATGAAAGAAGTAAGGGCCGGTGCACAGAAACTCAGGCTCGAAGCAGAGATTTTGTAAACCCATGCGCTTTTTGGATGTTAAAACCGCCGCGATGACATCGGAAGATTTGGAGCAGCAGAATAAGGATGCGCTGGCTTCAAGCAACTCCGCGCCAAAGGGATGAACCACCCGGACATGGCGAAGATTGAAATAAAATTGCGCGGCGCGGAACAGGGGAAGCGGTAGCCATGTAGGTTGGGCAACGGCGCCATCGTTACCCAACACATCCCAACGCCGAATCATTGACACCATTCATGTCTTTCGTGGACGATTCTTTGCCATAGCCACAACAAATACGAAAAGAGGGCCGACAAGGATGTCAGCGCTCCCAGTTGGGTTGCCAAAATGAGAGTCGCATCGTTGTTTCCTGCGAGTACAAACACCCCCGGCCACGATTCGCCAAACAGCCTGCTACAAATCTTCCGGCCTCAACCCGGTTTTTTTGGCTATGCGCTGCAACATGCCACCGCCAATCTCTTCACCTTGATGAAAGGCGAAGACAAAATCATCGTAACCCTGACGTTGTAATACCCTATGCGAACCATTCTGCCTTTTTATTGACCAACCTATTCGCAATAAGGCCGCCAGCACTTGTTTGGCCTTTGCGCTTGGAAAGGCACTCATGCGGCAAACAACAAATCCAACGCTTGCGACACTTCGCCGTGCTCAAGGCGGTCGGCAAGAATACGCAATGCCAAGGCTTCTACTTTGGTGATGGCTTGTTCGCGTGTGTTGCCGTAAACCATGGCACCCGATAGTGCAGGTATTTCCGCTATCCAGCGTCCATCGGTTTCCTGTTCCAGTTCAATTTGATATTTTCTGTTCATGTCAATACCTTCGCCAATCACTTTGCCAAGCTGGGGCTTGGCACTCCCAGAAGGAACGCCAAGCACCAGCTTGGCTTTTGGATGGGATGTTTTTTATTGGATATCACTTTATCAGCCTTTTCCAAATCGGCTGGTGAATCTTTAACACGGCAAAGTTGGCGGTGACGGTTTGCGCCGTACTCATTGTGACCTTGCATGAATTCCCATAGCCGCTGCAAGCCCCGCCCCAGCCAGTGAACTGATACCCGCTGGCCGGGGTGGCTTTCAGTGTGACGACTGTCCCGCTGACGAAGCTAGCACTGCATGTCGTGCCGCAGACAATCCCGCCTACGTTGCTGGCGACGGTTCCGCCAGTTTTATTGGCATTGTTGACAGTCAACGCAAAGGAAGGAATGTTATTGTTAATCAGCGCAATCACGGTCATGGAATAAGGTGCGAAGCTTACCGTGAAAGCGGTCGCTGCGTTGTTCAAAGTAGACACTGCCGGGCTTGGACTGCCCGTTCCAGTGTGGGCCGCCATGTCCTGCGGGATACCGTAGGTGGTCAACGTGGCATTGGCTTTTGGCGTGAAGCCGTTCAACTGGATGCTTGCTGCTTGGCTGGCAGTAGGGCTTTTATTGATGACCAATAAAGAAAGGTTGCCATTGCTGCGTTTGGCTGCGTAGACCGACAGGAGGCTATAGTCACTGCTTGCGGTGACGATCTGATCACCCCCCCTGGCAAAACCCGCCATGACTTGCATGGCGTAATAGGTGGGGTAGAGATCATTTGCCGGGGACATGATGCCGTAGTCACCATATTGCCGCCAACCGTAAAGTGACGCGTTGTTGTTGTTTCCGGTCTCCTGGCTATTGCGCAAATCCCACCACATCAACCCGTTAAATTCCGTCTGCATGATGTTGCCGAGACTATCGGCGAGATACAAGCCATTGACTAGGCTGGTCGTCTGTTTGCCGGGATTGTAGGAGACGGAGTTGTTCTCGGTGGCGACAAGCTCCACGTTCGCAGCCGCAACACCTAGATAGTCGGTCAATTGTTGGCGCAGCCCTGCGGCAGCGGTCTTCCATCCTTGCGCTGCTTGCAATAGGGCAGCATCGCTTTCACTACCGGGTTCTTCCTCATAACGGTGGTAAATCACGAAGTCCGGCATCACATTGAGAGATTTCAGCGTGGTCAGCAGAACGGGTGTCCAACCGTTGTGGACAACACCAGTGCGCGGGTTGGTCGCCGGATGGTTGGCGTTGTTCGCGTAGGAATCTTCGCCATCAATCACGACTACGCCGACCTTAATGCTGGGGTCAACCGCCTTCATTTGGGCAATATATTGTTGGGCAAGCTGGGCATAGGTGTAGGGCTCGTTTGGGATGGCGTGAGTGTCGTACTCCCACGAGCCATAGTTCTCATTGCCAATTTCCCAATATTTGAACCCGTATTGATGCGTCACGTTGGAATAGCGTACCCATGCGGCCGCCTCCTGCGGAGTGCCGCTGCCATAGTTGACAGTGATGAAGGCTTGCGCACCCGAACTGAGGGCGACATTGGCAAAGCCATCAAAGTTACTAGGCCATTGATAGTTGGATTTGATGTCAGTGTTAGTTTGCCAGTTATATTGGTCTGCTTGCGAACCACCCGGAAAGCGCAGTGCTTGGTTGTTGATCGCCTGCAACAGGGAAATGCTTGCGGGGGTGTTGAGCGCCCCGTCCCACACGGCTGT
>QJPH01000578.1 GCA_003242955.1 Candidatus Methylumidiphilus alinenensis | reverse complement strand
TTTGACGGTCAACAAAAGACGTTGCCAAAACGACGGAACAAGCCTGTTGCGCCCTACCGCGTTGAGGGAAGCCCATAGGTGCATTATTATACGCGTTTAAATGATTGGTTGGCATACATTTCTGCAAAAGGTATGTGAAGCATAGAGAAATCTTGATATACAGCATTTTCATCTTAAAAATATACCTAAAACAGACATTCCGTTAAACCTTCAGGTTAACCGAATAACCTGTGCTATCATACCCACTACCAAGTAACTCTTTGAGGTTGAAAATGCTGTATATCGTGGTGATTTAATAGGACTAGGATGGGATTTGTATAAACCTATAATTTCATTCCTTTGGCTCTTTTTTATGGGAATACACTACTGTTTTCATGGGTCTGAAAAGTGGCATAAATTATCTTATCCATTGGTATTTACTTTTGAGATTCTAACACTTTTCAGTATATATATAAATATCGTTCACAGTGACAAACAATATGATTTTTATGCTCTTCTTGATTTTAATTTAACTATTATCTTTGGTTTTGTAATCCTCGCACTAAGCGAATTGAACGATAGGCTTAAAAAATTAGAAAATTAATTGTTACCGTGGGCGCAATAGTCTCCAAGCGCCTACCCACACCGTTATATACAAGTAGACCTAAGCTCGTCATTTCGGCTTGGCTGGACTTGTGTCTAACGATGAGAGTTGGAGCTTCGGAACAAGCAAACCCCATGTCACCTTGCTATGCACAAGTGATGAAGACCCGTCAGTCCAGTTTTTGACTCGGACAATCCTATAAATACCTCATATTAAGGAGCCTGACATGCAGACCCAAACCCTGAAACAAGAAGCCTTGGAATCTATAAAACACCTGCCAGACGATGTCGACATTGACGAAATCATGTACCGCCTACATGTTATCAATAAATTGCTCAAGAGCCGCAAAGCGATTGAGCAAGGTCAAGTTGTCGCGCACGAAGATTTGCAGCGCGAGATAGAACAGTGGTGATTATTTGGTCAATCCCGGCGCGTAAGGACCTCCAATTGATTCATCAGTATATTGCCCACGACTCCAAACTCTATGCCAAGCATGTAATTCGGGACATCACTAATAAGGTGGAAGTGCTTTTAGAGTTGCCGCGTATTGGTAAGATAGTGGCAGAAATAGGCGAAGACAATGTCAGGGAGATTAGTATTTATTCTTACCGCATCATGTATGAACTGATAGGTGAGGTCATATACATACACGGCATCATTCATAAGCGGCGGCATTTTATGCCTGAAGATTTGCATCGAGATTAGCTGGTCCCCGAAAACAATACAGCAGCACGAAAACATGGAAAGTGCCATTATTCGGGAGGCCTTGGTCATCGTTCAGCCCGATGGGTTAGTTTGTGGTTAATGGGATGTTTTCGGCATATTCCAGCTTGCCCTCCATGGCCTGGATTTCGGCATCCCTGCCGAAATGACGGCTTTTCCGGCTTGCACGGACTTGTGCATAACGACGAGATATCCTGCCTTTTCGTGGCCTTTCATCGGGAAGCTGGAGCGTTAAAGACCCCATTCCCAAGCATGAGCTTGGGAACGAGCAAAACTGGGAAGAACCGTCATTTCGGCAGGGATGCCGAAATGACGGGCCACAACTATCGTTTCGGCTCAAAATGAGAATTGCTGTAGAACTCCAGCATGGCAAACCCTGCCTTGCAAGCTATGTTATAATAGTACCTAGTTTATGGCGGTGGCTGTCCCGCATTTTGATCCGCGCCCGGACCGGCTTTTTCAGTGGCTTGCTTTAGCCGTTGCTTCTCATATTCCAATTGCTTCTGCAATTCCACCACTTGCCCTTGCATGCGGATCATTTCGGTTTGAGACGCGCAACCGGCGATGGTCATCAACACCAATAAAATCGAGGGCATGGTAAAATATGCAAAGGGCGTTGAACCAAGTTGCTTTGATGTAAGTCCGATTTTTATGGGCAGTTGTGTCATTATTGGCGATGATTTGTTCATGCCGTTATTTTATCAGAGGTTCAAATGCCATCCACAAAGTTTATGCCCCGTGACCCTTGTCTTACTCCATGCGATTTTCAACAAACCTGCGGCTTTTGCGGTTGTGTGTTCCGCGTTGAAATTACTTGGTGGATATCCTATTCCTACAAAGCCAGCCAGGAAACACAAGCCTATTCCTGCCCGGAGTGCAGACGTGATTCACGAATCAAAACCTCCACTGTTCCGCAGCTTACCTTGATCTCAAAGCGAACCGATGGCAGAACGGAGCCTTGCCCAAGCTCGAAGACGTTATCCAAGTAAAGATGCCTTTATCCGTTTTCCATCATATCGGCCAATTCTATGGCTCTAGTGCCAACTTGTCTGGCCCATACGCTGGAAAGCATTTCTTCTGCCGCAGCAGTATAGTCGCCGTCTTGCAAAGCCGATAACATTCGATTGAATTGGAGTAGCCTCCCCATCCCAAGATTAAATGCCATTGAAATGAGCACTTTCTGCCGTACATCAGAGAGTTTCCGCCACCATGGCAGGCTTTTGTCAAGTTCTCTTCTAACCCTGTCAATGTCGTTGTGCAGAAGGAGTAAGGCTTCCTCTTTGCTTATCCCTAAATCTTCAAGGTTTCTACCTGCCCCTATAGTCAATTTGTTTCTGCCGTCCATATAGGGTTTTAATTTTAAACCTTCATGGTATATAAGGAGTTGATCTATATCGTATGATTCAAGTATGGACACTTGAGGCGATTTTGGACGGACTTTTTTATGGGCGCAGGCTGAAACATTCAAAATTATAACTAATAAAATAGTTAACTTTAAAATTGGTTCGTGGCTATTCATCGTCTTATAGCACTTTTTATACGGTTTACGCCTAGTGGGAATTGCTGCCTACCAACAGCAATTCTCAGTTTGGATAAAAGCCCCGTCATTATATTTATCGTTTCTGGTCCAAACTGAGAATTGCTGGCCTACCAACGTGCGTAACATCAGATTTTAAGAGACTTTCCAGATTGCAGGGATGCCTCGGAGCCTTGCCATCAATGAGCCTTTCCCGCCCGAGAAGGTTTGCCGAGCGTCCGTGAAACGGTGTCAGGATGCGTTTTTAGAAGGTCAATTTGGTCAGCCAGTGTATAGGCCGCCTCGTATAGCAAGGCATCCTTGGATTTTTTCGCCTGCTTTTTTTGCGCCTCGTCGCTCTCTTTATCCAAATCCGTGCTGGCATCAATCAAAGGTGTTACGTCGGGGTTTGAAGTGGGTTTTTCCGCCTCGGAACCGTTTTCCTTTTGGCGCGATTTCAACTTCGCCTCCAGGGTATCACGTTCATGACGCCGTTCAGCCTCATTGAGGGAAATCTGGTTTTTCTTGCGTTGCAGGTTAAGCTCTACGATATCCTCGAGCAAATTCTGATAGTCCTTATTATTGGCGACACGCTGGTCATGCCGCTGTTGAAGCACAGGCAAGATGTCATGCATATCAGTGGCGGTGGACGGGTGATAATCCGTAGCCCTAATTTGCATCCAAGGAAGCGCGTTGTCATAACTTGACTCGCCAAAATGCGCTGAATCCGATATTGTCGGCAAACTGAAGTCCGGTGTCACCCCTCGCAATTGCGTCGTGCCTCCGTTGATGCGGAAAAACTGTGCTATGGTCAGCTTTAGTTCTCCGAGTTGGGGGGGTTGGGTGTGGGAAAGCTGATCCAAGTTGACCATGGTTTGCACGGTGCCTTTGCCAAAACTCGTTTCTCCTATCACTAGTCCGCGATGGTAATCTTGAATGGCGGCGGCAAATATTTCCGAGGCGGATGCCGATCCCCTATTAATTAGCACACCGAGAGGACCGTTCCAAATCACGCCTAGGGCTTTGTCCTTTGCTACGGTGATCTCCCCACTCGCATCCCGCTGTTGCACGATAGGCCCTGCACCGACAAAGAGGCCGGTTAGTTCAATCGCCTCGTCCAACGACCCCCCGCCGTTATTGCGCAAGTCTATCAGCACGGCATCGACCTTTTCAGCTTTTAATTCGCCTAGCAAGCGCGACACATCCCGGGAGGCACTCTTGTAATCCAATTCGCCTTTTCGCCGGGCCTCGAAATCTTCATAAAAAGTGGGCAGGGAAATTACCCCGATGCGATGAGACGCACCTTTGTCGGACAGGGAAAGAATGGATTTTTTGGCTGCTTGGTCTTCCAAGCTTATTTTTTTGCGGACCAGCGAAACCAGCTTGTGCTCGGAGTCCGGGCTGGCATCGGAAGGGATGACATCAAGTATGACAACGGTGTCCGCCGGCCCCCGAATGAGTGCGACAGTGTCGTCAATACGCCAGCCCACCACGTCCGTCATGACCCCCTTCTCGCCTTGTGCCACGCCCAAGATGCGGTCTCCCGCTTGCAGCTTTCCTGACAGTGCCGCAGGGCTGCCGGGCACGAGTTCTTTGACTGTGGTGTAGTCGTCTTTGTCCTCAAGCACAGCGCCTATGCCGACTAGGGAGAGCCGCATGGATATGTCAAAATTTTCCGATGTCCTGGGGACCATGTAATTGGTGTGGGGGTCAACCGTCATAGTGTAGGCGTTCATGAAAACTTGGAAGGCATCCTCGCTTTTTAGCTTGGCCATCCGTTTCAGGAAGTTCTCATAGCGCTTGTCTAAGGTTTCGACGATTTTCTTGTCATCTTTTCCGGCAAGTTTAAGTTGTAGCCAGTCATTTTTGACCCGTTTACGCCACAATTCTTGTATTTCCTCCTCGGACTTCGCCCAAGGTTCATTTTCACGAAGATATTGGTAGCTTTCGTTTTGCTGGAAATCAAACCCTTTCTTGAGTAGGGTTCGTGCATAAGTGAAGCGCTCGACCGCACGTTTGGCATAAAGGTTGAAAATGGCGAAAGGCATATCCAAATTATCCGTCAGAACGGCATCATCGAGTTTAGTCCGGGCTTCCTTCCATTGATTTATGTCGGCCTGGAGTAGGAACATCTTCTCGGGATCGAGCGCTTTCAGATAGCTGCCGAATATTTTCGCCGATAAGGCATCGTCAAGGGAAACTGGTTTGTAGTGATGTTCCCCGATTAATTTTGCCGTCAACTGTGCCGCCGCTGCTTGCTGCTGCAACGGCCTCAAGGACGGGAATTGCTGCGGTTCAACTTCTGGTGCATTGGCTTGGACTACTGCCGCGAATGCGAGCACTAGCCACATTAATTTCCTGTACATTGATTCTCTCTGAAAGTTACCCTGTTGCAACTAGCATAACGCAATGTACCCCCTCTCGGCATCCCCCCTGCTTGTAAATTAATGCCTACAACGCTTGCTACATGCATTTTTGGCCATTATTCGACGGGAGCGGCACTCATGGTCAGATTCGGTTCAAATGTCGGATGTTGTGATGAACCCCCGTATTCTAGCTTTTCTGACCACCCATCCTTGTACAACAATTACGCCTTTGACATCGTCCTGCCCACCGTCATCGTTGAATCCCCGAGATGTCATGATGCGGCGAGTCTCGCTGGATCGTGAACAACGCCAAAATTACTCATGCTGATTGGCGAAGTTATTGAAATATAAAAACGCGCAATTCCGTTCGACCGATGCCGATGATATCGCCTTCCTGCAAACGATAGTCCGACGTTATCGGCACACCATTGACCCGCGTGCCGTTGGTCGAACCTAGGTCATGCAAGAAAATCGACTTGCCTTTGCGGAGCAAGGCACAGTGGCGGGTTGAAATCTCGGTATCGCCTGGGATAGCCACTTCGCATTCGGCTTTCCTACCGATGACAGTCTCGCTGGAAATAGTTAGCTCATAGGTGTTGCCATGCCCACCCCCGCCCAACCTCACAAGACGCACTTGAGGTTGCTGCGTGACACGACTTGGGCTAGAGCCAGCCTTGGCTAATGTAGGCAGTTTATCGGACCAGCCCGATTTCCCACCGTCCCCATCAACCATAGGCGACAACCGCCGTTTGCCAGATAGTTTGCGGCGCAAGGCGAGAACAAGGGCAATCGCTAGCAGCAAGCCAGCCAATGCAAGACCGATGTAAGCCCAGTTTTGCGCCTTGGCAGGCGGCACAGCCTTAACTTCCCCTAAAGGGTTGGATTCGGGTTTGGGCTTGCGGGGCAATGGCGGCAATGCCCGCATATCCACTCCATCGCTTAGGGCCAAACCGCCGTCCTGCAAGGTGATTTGCAGACGCTGGATAAGCCCGTCTGTCGGGCAGAGCTTGCAATCAAGGCGGACCATCGCCACCGCGTTGATCTTTTCGCGCAAGCCGGCAGTCACCTTGGCTAGAGGGAGCTTGCCAACTCCGACATATTCCCCGCCGGAAATATGGGCGAATAGCCCCAATGTGTCTATGGCGTCCTCGTGCTTGCCGTTTACAGGTAGCTTCTCCAGCCCAATCGCGTAGATCGGAACCCGGTCAACCTCCATCTGCCGCAGCACTTCGTTCTGAGTGGGTCCGCCTGGCAGGTCGTCCCTGCCATTGGACAATACGATAATGACCCGACGACCCGGCAAATCGACATTGGCCCGCCGCCCCATTTGCATAGCCTGAATCAAACCTTGATGCAAAGCGGTCTGCTTGTCCAACGGTTTCAAGTCGTGGATTTTCAGCTTGAGACTAGCCTTGTCGGCAGTGAAGTCGGACACTTGGCGGACTGTCTCGCCAAAACCCAGCACTGCCATGCGATCTTGCCCCGTCAGTGTGTCGGCCCATGCCGACAATGCGGCGCGTATTTTAGCGAACTGCCCACTCTTTACTGAGCGGGACATATCAACCAAAAAAATATAGGCCACCCCCTCGCCGGTTTTATCAAACGGCTGAATCTGTTCGACCGGGAGTGTTCTTTCACCTAGGCTCGCACTGAATTGCCCAGTGCTGAAATCGACAATCTGTTTGCCGTTGGCGTCACGCACATCCACATACGCGAGCAATGCTGGCATTATGAGCCGGGCTTGGTTAAGTTTCAGACTGGCAGGAGGCATCCCGGCACTAGCGACGGACATCCCGGTTGAAAACGCGAATAATAACCCCAGTAGGAATCTTCGGTTCATGTTGGATTTCTCAGCAATTCTAATTTTAGCTAGCTAATGCTAACATGATGGCCTAGCCTTAAGCCTCCCTTAAGTTTTGTGTTGCATGATTTTCCCAAAGAACACATTGCTTTCGCTAGAATCGCGAAAAGTGGCGAACGGCAACCCCTATGCAAGGTCAAAGGGATAGTTCCCTAAAACGGGAGAACACAATGTCCACACATGGCTTCAGATGGCACATTATGCGCACGTTTTGCGCAATGCTGGCTATATTTTGTCTGCTTTCGGCATCCTATGCCCAAGATGCGGGGAATAGTGCGCCGCCGCCAACCCCCTCCACCCTTCCTACGGGTGCCAACCTTCCACCAATAGAGCAAGCTCTCATCCCTGAAGGTGTTTTTGCCATTCAACTTGCCGATGTATTGAAGTTAGGCCCGACATCGGATGAGGCGAAAGCGGAAGAACTGTTGAGCAGCCTGGGTATAGAGCCTAACAATGGATGGATTACAGAATACCCTGTCACTCCGAATGTGTTGGGCGATGTTGAGAAGGGGGTTTCCATGGCTTGCGACAAGGGAAAAATTTCTATGACGAAGGATCAAGCACTTAAGCTGGTTGGCGAGGTGAAAACCAAGCTTGGGCTTCAGTTTAACCTAGATCCAACCGTTCCGGTTCCGGTTGGTGTCACTGCAAAGCCAGGCAATACAACGATTTATAGCTATACTGATAAACAAGGGGTAACTCACTACACCGATGCGTATGATTCCATACCCACTGAATATCGAGGAAACATAAAAGTCATTAGTAATTCAGCGCCACCTAGGTCTTCAAACGACGCAGGAGCGGTTGTGGCAGGAATACCGGATACCCAGTACATGCCAGTTCCAGACCCTAGTATCATTGATGATTATTACTACGATCAAGGCCCCCCCGTTGTAACCTACTATTCACCGCCAGACCCGTATTATTATCTCTACTCTTGGGTTCCTTATCCATTCTGGTACACGGGTTATTATATTCCAGGGTATTTTGTGTTAAATAATTTCCATCGGAACATTTATTTTAATCAACAAAGGTATTATGTCGCCCACCATAACGGTACACTGTCCTACAACAATGGGCAAAATTTTAGCCCGATTGGCAGGGTATCGTCACAAAATCAAAGGGTATCGACCGGCTGGTTTTCCACATCCAAAACACAGACCAGCGCACAAGCCATTGTCACGCTCAACCAAAACCGCAATGGCCCTATAAACGGAGCGACTGCTTCTCGAAGTGTCTCGCCAAGACAGTGGTTTCCGGTCGCTGGAAAACCCAGCTATAGGGGCAATGCTCAGGCAATTACAAATGGTCAGGCAACGGCGTTCAATAACCCATATCGGCCAGCCCCCTACGCCGGCGGCAGGGTTTTTAACCAACCGGTGTACAACCAGCGGGCTTATGTTCCGAACCCGCCTAGAGTTTATTCCCCGCCTGCTGTGGCGCAGGGTCGGGTTTTCAATATGCCCCGACCTATGGGTGGAGGTTTCAGCGGTGGTGGGTCGTTTGAGGGATTTCACGGCGGCGGAAACTCAATGGGCCATGGCGGCGGAAACTCAATGGGCCATGGTGGCGGGGGATCAAGAGGAGGTGGGCATCGGTGATACGTCCCCTTGACGCGATTTAAGACAAGGATTGTATTTTAATCAACATGGGAGTTATTGCTGTCGAGTTTAGCCTCCGCCTATCCTGCAAACGATACAATAAAATACAGCGTAGAAATATCACCGATACACAGAAGTTGCTTAATATGCACTAGGATGCGGTTTTTCCCCTCCTAAGTTTTAAATCCAAATCAACACTGTTTGAGGAAACTACAATGAAACAACTCTCTAAAATTACCATTATCGTATTTGCTGTTTCGAGTCTGTTAGCCGGTCGGCAGGTTTTAGCCGAACCGGCAGATGCGTCTGCTGCCCCTGGCAAACAAGCACCTGCCGCAGGGGAGCCGAAAAAATGCGAACACTGGAAGGAAGGAAAGGAAAAGCGACTGGAAACACTTAAATCCGATCTCAAACTCACCGCGAGCCAAGAGGCTGCTTGGACTGAATGGGCTGGCAAGATAAAGGGGGACCGTAAAGGTTGGGAAGAAAAGCGCAAGGATTTTGAATCGCTGGAGAACTTGCCTGCACCTCAGCGTTTGGAAAAAATGCTGGAATTTTCGAAAGAGCATATCGCCAAGCAGGAGACGGTCCTCGCTGCCACGAAGACTTTCTATGCCGTTCTCACGCCTGAACAGCAGCAAGTTTTCGACAAAGGTTTCCGCTTTGGCCATCGCGGCGGTCCTGACAAGGGTGGGAAGCAGCAATGACCGTGGGGTAAACCCTGATTAACCGATGTTACGCTCGGTGTTGTTGAAGCTTGGAAGTAGGCCGGAATAAGCCCACTCCAGTGGGCGTTTCCGGCGAAGTGGATTGCCTTGTCGCCTTGCACATATGCCGTAAATGCCCGTAAACGGGCTTATTCCGGCCTACGGCGAGTAACCTCAGTCATTAAGGAGTTTATCCTCTTGATGTCGATTAGTTATGGCCTTGGATTGACTTTTTGAAGAATCCCGCCAATGCGGGAAGGAGGACTGCTATGAAACAACTCACAAAGGCACTTTTGGCCGTCGCCCTGCTAGGGGCCATAGCCAGCAACCCGGTATTAGGGCATGGTGGTGGAGGCGGTGGAGGTGGAGGGCATGGCGGCGGTGGATTCGGCGGTGGCGGTGGCGGTGGCGGTCACTATGGAGGTGGCGGCTATGGCGGCGGCGGTTATGGTGGAGGACACTATGGCGGTGGCGGCTATGGCGGAGGACACTATGGCGGCGGCT
>QJPH01000298.1 GCA_003242955.1 Candidatus Methylumidiphilus alinenensis | reverse complement strand
CCAAAATGAGAATTGCTGGACACCGGCCATGGCTGCGGCACTTTCGGATCATATTTGGTATACTTATGAGTGGATTTCCCGCCCCGCCCGACCTTTTATGTCAACATGAGACACCACCAAGGATTTAGCCTGGAGGTTCTGGCGTTGTGGAACGACCTCTGGGAGTCCGTCCAAACCGGTGTAGGGGGTGAACGTTTACGATCATCCACGATATATTAATCAATGGTTAGAACCTATTTTTAACCAGGGGTGCGAACATGAAAAAAACTTCGATTTCGGTTGGCTTGGTCGAATTGCCAGAGCTTGGATTGTTTGATCAACAAGGCCGCAATCGGGCTTCAGTCAGACGCGGATCGACATTAATCAGCAAGCAGGTGTTGCTCGCCAATCTCCAAGGCTATGGTTATAACGCACAACTGGTCAATCTGAAGGACGGGGACTATGAGGGCGAGTATGGCGAGGTGACTTGGGGCGGCACCAAGCTCACCAAGGTCTATGTCGGGCGCAATATCAGCGCATTGGACGCGGCTGACTATGATATCTGGGGCATCACCTGCAATTTTTCACAGCACCGTGAAGTGGCATGCATGACCATCCGGCATCTGGCCCGGCAGGGCAAGCCGGTCATTGTCGGCGGGTCGGATGCCATCGCCGAGCCGAGTCATTATTTGCAGGCGGGGGCATCGGCGGTTGTCACCGACAAATCGGGCGGGGCCAACCGTCCCATCATTGAATATGTGCTAGGCAATTATCCGAAGGAAGAACTAGCCGGTGTCATTTTAGCGGACGGCAGTGTCGCCCCCAAACGCATCCAGCCGTTAAGACCGGAAGATTGGCCGTTGCCCTCTGTGGAGGTGGCACGCGCCTGCCTAGGAACAGATTATTGGAGCGCGGAATATCCTGCCCAACTAACGCCCATCGGTTCGGTTTTTTCCGACATAGGCTGTGACCGTGCCTGCGATTTTTGCCAAACACCCAACTACGGGCTCGGTTTTCGGCGGATGTCGCCGCACCGCACCTTAGAATGGCTCGCCAGGCAGAAAGAAGCGGGGGCAAAGTCGGTGGTCGGTTCCTCGGATCAATTTATGGCGAGGGTGCTGCGGGAAGGTGGGCGGGAAGAGGTACTGGAAATCATGCAAGGTGCACGCGATCTGGGGCTGGCAATGCTTTGGCCCAATGGTTTGGAATTGCGCAAGGCCACGGTGGGTCGAGGACTTAACCGTCCCGGCACGGATTTGGCACCCGACGAAGAACTCATCAACGCCGTGTGGGGGTGGGATGGCAAATCAGGGACTTTCCATGCTTACATGCCGGCCGAGCGGCCTGTCGTGGGCCGCGAGAATTATGCCAAGCTATTGCCATGGCTGGAGCATTGCGAGTTATTGCGGGCCATAGTCCGCGCTGGCCTACCCGCACTGTCTTATGGGATAATCATCGGTTTTGAAGATGACACGGAAGACAGTCTGTCGCGGCTGGAAGAAGCCATCCAAGAAATTCATGCGGCTTTAACCAGCATTAATCCGCAGCTTATTTTCCAAGTGTCGTCATTCGCCATTTCACCCATCCCCGGCACTGGACAGGGTAAACTACTAAGGGAATCGGGCTTACTGCGTTTTGATGACCCTGCGCTTTTTGGCGGCTTGTGGACGCCGAGCGTCGATACGCGCACCTTAAGTTACGAGAGGGTCGCCGAATGGCAACTCCGGTTATTGAACATCGGCACCAAAAAAGGCAAGTCGGCATTTATCAATACCGATTTTTCGCCAGCACCGGAAGCCATGCGACCACAACAACGTGCCTGGTAATAATGCCCACGTCTAGAATTGACCACAAAATACTGACTTTTCTGAACCCAGAGGGTGTCGACCGGCCGTTGCATAGTCCTGTTAGTGCCGACGTTCTGGAACGAGCAAGGCGCTACCGACTCGCACGGCTAAGGGAACGACTGGTTGCGCAAGACAGCGTCGGCGCATTGCTGTACGACCCGATCAACATTCGTTACGCGCTGGACGCGCCGAACATGCAGGTGTGGACCCTGCACCACGCGGTACGCTACGCGCTGATTTTGACCGATGGACCGGCTGTGCTGTTTGAATTGGCGGGAACTGAACACCTCTCCACAGGACTTACGACCATTGACCAAATACGTCCGGCGGTGGCGTGGATGTCTGTGGTCGCAGGTAGCCACCAACCCGAGCGCATCCGAGTCTGGGCCGACGAGATCGACAGCCTATTGCGCGAATATGGCGGTGGTAACCGCAGGCTGGCCCTCGACAAAATAGACATCCTAGGGTTTAAGGCACTGGAGCAGCGCGGCATCGACTGCATGGACGGCCAGCCTCTGGCTGAGGCGGCGCGCGCCATCAAGAGCGCGGACGAGATCGAACTGATGCGCTGGTCCGTCCGAGTCTGCGAAGCCGGCTTGGCGCGGATGTGGCAAGCTTCGCTGCCGGGTAAGACAGAACAGGAAATATGGGCCGAATTGCAGTACGAGAACGCCCGCTCCGGCGGCGAATGGCTGGAAACCCGTTTGCTCACCGCCGGTCCGCGCACCAACCCATGGTATGGCGAATGCTCGGACTATGTCTGCCAAGAAGGGCAAATCATCGCTGTCGATACCGACATGATTGGGCCTTATGGCTATTGCGCTGATTTGTCGCGCAGTTGGACCTGTGGGCATACCCCGTTCAACGCCGTCCAAAAAGGACTATATTCGGCAGCATTGGAACAGTTGTCGTACAATGTGGCACTGCTGCGGCCTGGCCTTAGCTTTCTAGAATTCATCGACAAGTCTTGGCGCATTCCTACGCACTTTCAGGAGCGGCGCTATGGCATCGCGTTGCATGGTGTGGGCCTGTGCGACGAGTGGCCGGTTGTGCCGGACCATCCTAGCGCAGCCACCGCCTATGACGGTGTTTTTGAGGAAAATATGACCGTTTGCGTCGAGAGTCTGATTGGTGCCGAGGGGACCGAATGCATCAAGTTGGAAACGCAAGTGCTGATTACGCCCCAAGGCGCCGTGCGCTTGGACAGCTTTCCCTGGGAGGAGGTTTAGCCTGTTGTCAACCACACCATCGTAAGCTGCATAAGCTGAGTTCCTCAAACAGTCCGTCTAAACCCAATCAAACATCTAACTGGTACATCAATAACATGCAATCAAACGACAGTGCCGCCTCCTTTTACTCTGAAGATTTCCTAGATGTCGACCGTTGGTTTCAGATTGCTGACGCAGACTATGAGGCACTGCTCAAATCGCTGAACCTCAACACCCTCTTTCCGGCGAAAGCCAAGCGGCTGCGCCTCCTAGATGTCGGTTGTGGGACAGGCCGCTTCCCTACCCTACTTCGCCCTCGCTTGGAGATTCGCGCACCCATCATCGAATACGACTTCATCGACCCATCGCCATACTGCCTAAGCATTATGCGGGAGAGTTTGACTGGACCCTTCAAGGCTGGCCAGGCCTTGCAGATGTGCGCAGAAGACCTTGATGTTTGGAGCAAAGAGCCGGTCGCAACCTACGACATCGTCTGGGCTATCCACTCACTCTGTCATGCATCGGCCGCTGCAATCCCATCAATCATTAAAAGTTTGCGGAACCTGCTCGCACCCAAGACAGGCGTGGGACTAATCTATATCCATTCTCGTCATTCGTTTTACACTCAGATTCACGACACCTACCGCAAGGTCTTCCCAACTCCCATCGCACCGTTTATGACCGCCGAGGACTATGCCGCCGCTTTTGATGCCGCAGGTTCCCCTTGGTGCGAGGAACGGCTGCATTTTGTCCACGAAATTTCAGTGCAGGATGACGCGCTCCTTGAAAGTTACCTGCACAAATGCATCCTTGACCCCACTCAAGCCCTTTTCAAATGGTGGAGTTCCGCGCCTCTGCGCGAACTGCTTGAGGGCTATCGTCAAGGCGAGGTTTACCGCTTCCCACAGCAGGTGGCACTGTTTCAATTCAACTTCTAGAGTGGACAAATTAAATGGCTGGGTCAATCCATAGGCAAGCGATGCGTGAAGGCTATCAAAATGTACGCCAACAGACCGAAGCGCTTTGTGCGCCTTTGGCAGTTGAGGATTACGTCATCCAATCCATGCCGGATGCCAGCCCGGCCCGCTGGCACTTGGCCCATACCACTTGGTTTTTCGAGACCTTCGTCTTGGCGCAAGCTTGCCCCGGCTATACCCCTTGGCACAACGATTTCGCCTACTTGTTCAATTCCTACTATAATCAAATTGGGGTTCAATATCCGCGTCCCAAACGGGGCCTGTTGTCGCGTCCCAGCGTGGCGGAAATTTACGATTATCGTCGCACGGTTGATGAACGCATGGAGGCGATCCTGTCCTCTGGCGACGGGAGGGTGGAGCTTTTCCTGTCGGCCATCGAACTTGGCTTGCAGCATGAACAACAACACCAAGAACTCATCTTGACCGACCTCAAACATATGCTTTCCTGCAACCCGCTGTTCCCGGTTTACCGGGCCTGGCCGTGTGAGCCCGCCCCCAATACTGTTGAATTAAGCACGCTCACGAACCAAATCGTAGGGCGGCAACCCTTTGCCGCCGGGATAAACCGTGTGCCCAGTCGGCATAGGGATGCCGACCTACTCCTTAATTCAACAGTATTGGAACCCGCCCCCCCCGCACCGCTGCCACGCTTGGCTTGGGTCGAGGGCAAGTCCGGTGTTTACGAGATCGGCCACAATGGAGACGGGTTCGCTTACGACAACGAGGGTCCACGCCATGCCACCTGGTTGCAGCCACATGCCTTGGCATCGCGCCCAATCGTCAATGGGGAATATTTGGAATTCATCAATGAGGGCGGGTACGGATGCCCTGAATTGTGGTTGTCTCTGGGCTGGGAAACAGTCAGGGCCAATCAATGGGAAGCGCCTTTGTACTGGGTTAAAGTTGCCGGGGACTGGTGGCATTTCACCTTGGCAGGACTGCGACCGTTGGATATCAACGCGCCAGTGTGCCATGTCAGTTATTTCGAAGCCGAGGCTTACGCCCGTTGGGCGGGTGCCCGCTTGCCCACCGAGGCCGAATGGGAGACAGCGGCCAGCGCCTACCCGCTGGAAGGCCATTTTGTGGAGTCGGGTCGCCACCAGCCCTTGCCGCCCACACCCTTGGCCGGGACGGACCCCTTGTTGCAACTGTTCGGCGATGTTTGGGAATGGACCTCAAGCCCGTATTCCCCGTATCCGGGGTTTTCCCCGGCTGCGGGTGCCGTTGGCGAATATAACGGTAAGTTCATGTGCAACCAGTTTGTCTTGCGCGGAGGCTCCTGCGCCACCCCGCAAGACCATATCCGCCACACCTACCGCAACTTCTTCCAACCCGAAGCCCGCTGGCAATTCAGTGGCTTTCGGCTCGCCAGATAATTCTTAAGAAACCTTTATGCACACATCCGATAAGCCCCAAACCTTGTTCGATATCGATCCCGCCAACCTGGAGTTTTACCGGGATGTCATAATGGGCTTGCGGGGCAGCCCCCGACAGATTTCCAGCAAATATTTTTACGACCAGCGCGGTTCTGAGTTGTTCGATGCCATCTGCGAACTCGACGAATACTATCCGACCCGCACTGAACTAGGCATCATGGAAAGGCATGCCAAAGAAATGGCAGACGCCTTGGGCGAGGGTTGCATGTTGATCGAGCTAGGTAGCGGCAGCAGTCTTAAAACCCGCATACTGCTTGAACACTTGGCGGACCCGAAAGTCTATATGCCAGTGGACATTTCCCGTGAACACTTGAGCAAAACCGTCAGGGATTTGACATCAGAATATGAAGGCGTGGAAATCGTGCCAATTTGTGCCGATTTTGGCAAAGATTTTGTCATTCCCACATCCACCACCCCTACCCAGCGCCGCGTCATTTATTTTCCCGGCTCCACGATAGGCAATTTCGAGTGGGCCGAGGCCGAGTCGCTGCTCGGGCGCATTGCCAGTTGGGTCGGCCCTGGCGGTGGGTTGTTAATTGGTTTCGACACTTGCGCGGACAGGGCAAAGCTGGAAGCCGCGTACAATGATCGCTTAGGTATCACTGCTGCCTTCAATCTGAACCTGTTGGAGCATATGAACCGCGAGTTAGGGGGCGATTTTCAACTTGCGGGGTTCCGCCACCGGGCGGTTTACGAAGAGGCGGAGCGACGGATGGTCATGTGGCTAGACAGCCAGCACGACCAAGAGGTGACCATCGCCGGGGAGACTTTCAAGTTCGACGAAGGGGAATCGATTCATACCGAGTATTCCCACAAGTACGATCTAGCGACGTTCTGCAAGACCGCCCGACGGGCTGGCCTGACGCTGAGTAAAGCTTGGACCGACACAAACGGCCTGTTTGCCGTGGCACTGTTCATGGTCGAGTCTTGAGTTTCGCATTGCCTGCTTTGTCATTTGAAAAAATAGGCTATCAGCTTAAGGCGGGACATGCGTAAGGCTTAACCGTTCGCCCTGAGCTTGTCGAAGGGTGGATGGTTAAGCCGTTCATGGTTCGACAAGCTCACCACGAACGGCTTTAAACTGTCCCGCCTTAAGTTGGTACCCAAAAAAATACAACCAAGATTCGCTCCGGATAGAACAGGTAGGATCAATGGATGCTTGAATTATGCGACATTAGCAAGCGTTACGGGGATACCCAGGCTCTTCACCCGACTAGTTTGGTCTTCCCTTGTGAACGAACTAAGGCGTTGCTGGGAACCAGCGGTTGTGGCAAATCCACACTGTTGCGTCTCATTGCGGGATTGATTCAACCGGATAGCGGTTCGATACGGCTTAATGGCGAGCCGCTGACAAAAAAAAATATCCAGTCAATTCGTCAGCGGATGGGTTATGTGATTCAAGAGGGTGGCTTGTTCCCGCACCTGTCCTTACGCGCGAACATCACTTTAATGGCGCGCCACCTAGGCTGGCCTACAACGAAAATCGATCAGCGTGTCGCAGTTTTGGGAAAATTGACACGGCTTGATCTGCACTTTTTGGAGCGATTCCCTTGGCAGGTATCTGGTGGCCAGCGTCAACGAGCGGCTTTAATGCGAGCCTTGTTCTTGGATCCAGTTATTCTGTTGTTGGATGAACCGTTGGGGGCGCTTGACCCCATCATTCGTGCGGAACTGCAAGCAGAATTATGCGAAAT
The DNA here is from genome assembly GCA_003242955.1 of Candidatus Methylumidiphilus alinenensis. Lineage (GTDB taxonomy): Bacteria > Pseudomonadota > Gammaproteobacteria > Methylococcales > Methylococcaceae > Methylumidiphilus > Methylumidiphilus alinenensis. The sequence continues at coordinate 2,738 of QJPH01000298.1, read as the reverse complement.
TTTCTCCACCCTTCGAAAAACCGTGGTGTTAGTCACCCACGATCTGGGCGAGGCGGCTTTCCTGGCTGACGAAATCGCCTTGCTGGACGCTGGGCGGATTGTCCAACAAGGTAAGCTGGAGGAATTAGTCGAATTTCCTGCGACACCCTTTGTCACACGCTTTATCAATAGTCAACGGCATCCCTTTGAAAGAGGTCTGCGCAAATGCGAGGGATAGGGTTGATAGCGGCTTTGCTACTCATAGCCAGCACCGTCGTTGCTGCACCCCTTCGGGTTGGCTCCAAAGATTTTACCGAATCCGTCATTCTCGGCGAAATCGTCAGCGGTCTGGCGCGTCATCAGGGTTATCCGGTAATCCATAAAAAGGAATTGGGTGGCAGTATGATCTGGTTGGCATTGCTGTCGGGCGAGATCGATATTTACCCGGAATATACCGGCACACTCCAGCGCGAGATATTCGCTGGAAAGACATTACCCGATGATAATGCCATCCGCCAGGAATTGCGCCTACATGGGGTAATGATGACCCGGCCATTAGGATTTAATAATAGTTATGCCATTGCCGTTAGGCCGGATATTGATGCACACTTGGCACTTACTCGCATCTCTGATCTACAACGCCACCCCGCCTTACGATTTGGTTTCAGCAATGCATTTATGGATAGGGCAGACGGCTGGCCAAGTTTGCGTCAGCGTTATCAACTTCCACAAAAGAAGGTACGTGGAATGGAGCATGTATTGACGTATCAGGCGTTACAACAGGGCAATATCGACGTAATTGATGCATATACCACCGACCCGCATATCGCAATGTACCATTTGCGGATACTTGAGGATGATCGCAAGCATTTTCCCCGTTATGATGGGGTGTTGTTATACCGCCAGTCCTTAATCGAACAGGCACCGATGTTGGTAGAGGCACTGTCGCAACTCGAAGGCCGTATTGATGATCAGCACATGCTAGCCCTCAATCAACAGGTTGAGATTGAAGGATACAGCGAAACCGATGTGGCCGCACGCTTTCTTGCTGAAACGCTTGGCATCAAGACAAATACGCAAACTACTCTAAGTCTGGCTGCACGGGTTTGGCAGACTACTCTTGAGCATTTATTTTTAGTCATTACTTCATTAAGCGCAGCAATCATTGTTGCCGTCCCACTTGGAATCATTGCCGCGAAGCGGCCTTGGGCCGGCCATTTCATTGTCGGCGTTGCCGAAGTCGTGCAGACCATCCCAGGATTGGCGTTCCTAGTGCTTCTATCCGTCATATTCGCACCGCTAAACCTACCCACAATCGGCGCTTGGCCGATGATTACCGCACTCTTCTTTTATTGCCTATTACCGATCATCCGCAACACTCTAGCCGGCCTCAACAGCGTAGCGGACAATCTGCGCGAATCTGCCGAAGTTTTGGGTTTGCCGCCTCTGGTCCGGCTCCGTTTAATTGAACTTCCGCTGGCTTCGCCTTTGATATTAGCCGGTATTAAAACGACTGCCGTGATTAACGTCGGCTATGCCGCATTGGGAGGACTGATCGGCGCGGGTGGCTATGGACAGCCGATCATGACGGGGTTGCGACTTAACAGCAGTGCTTTGATGCTGGAAGGTGCTATCCCTGCTGCACTCATGGCGCTAGCTGTCAAGGGACTATTCGCCTGGCTGGAGCGAAGACTGGTGCCGCGAGGCTTGCGCGGCGTGTAAAACCCCCTCGGCCCCTCCTCGCGGTAGCGCTTCACCACCCGTTTGACGGTGACCTTGGGAATGCCAAACACTGCCGAAATCTCCGCCTGCACGGCGTTGCCGTTCACACAGAACTGCGCCGCGATCATCCTGACGCTATAATCTCAGAATCCAGCCGCCACACCAAGCCATCAAATGGACCAACTAACCGACTTAAAAGCCATCCTCCACTCCAAACGCGCCAACATCTACTATCTTGAACATTGCCGGGTCATGCAAAAAGACGGGCGCGTGTTATACCTGACCGAAGCCAAGGAAGAAAACCACTACTGGAACATCCCCATTGCCAACACCACGGTTGTCCTGCTCGGCACCGGAACCTCCATCACCCAAGCCGCCATGCGCATGTTGTCCAGTGCCGGGGTCTTGGTCGGCTTTTGCGGCGGCGGCGGGACTCCATTGTTCAGCGGTTGTGAAATCGAATGGCTCACCCCCCAAAGCGAATACCGGCCCACCGAATATGTGCAAGGTTGGCTGAAATTCTGGTTTGACGAACCGCAACGCCTCGCCGCCGCCAAACGTTTTCAACTAGCCCGCATCGACTACCTCAGCCAAACCTGGGCCAAAGACCGGGAACTGAAAGCCGAAAACCTCTACAGCGACGACCCGGAAATCGCCCAAGCCTTGGAAGGCTATCGAGCCGCCATCGGTCTCGCCCAACAAGCCGGCGACCTGATGCAACGCGAAGCCCTGATGACCAAGCAACTCTACCGCTACACCGCCCAAACTACCCGATATGGCGAATTCACCCGCGATCACCAAGCCACCGACCTCGCCAACGGATTCCTCAACCACGGCAATTATTTAGCCTACGGACTCGCCGCGACGACGCTTTGGGTGCTAGGCATACCGCATGGCTTCGCCGTCATGCACGGCAAAACCCGGCGCGGAGCCTTAGTGTTTGACGTGGCGGACCTCATCAAAGATGCCATCGTGCTGCCTTGGGCGTTCATTTGCGCCAAAGAGAAAATGAGCGAACAACAATTCCGCCAGCAAAT
>QJPH01000493.1 GCA_003242955.1 Candidatus Methylumidiphilus alinenensis | reverse complement strand
CCCGAATGGGATGTTCTGAAATGATTTTGCTGGATACGCATGTGTGGCTACGCTGGCTCAATGTGGGTAGTGGGCCGTTGCCGACCGCTTTAGTGGATTTGATTGAAGAAGCAGAAGCGGTTTCCGTGTCCGCCGTATCGGTTTGGGAAGCCGCATGGCTAGTGCGCGGTGGGCGTGTGGAATTACGGGCCACTTGGGAAGACTGGTTACAAATCGCCTTGCATGAGGCGGGGGTTGATGTTGAACCCATGACAGAATCCATCGCCAGCCGTGCGGCTTGGTTGCCCATCCATCACCGCGACCCGGCAGACCGTTTCATTATCGCCACGGCCATCGAAACTGATAGTCGCTTGGTGAGCTTGGATGCCACTTTTCCACTGTATACGGAACTGGCAGGGGGGTTAGTGCAGGCATGAGCGTCATTATCCCCAAACAGTATCAAAAAGAAGCCGTCAACCAAGTGTTGTATATCTTCCGCCATACCGAAAGCCAGCTACAGCAGGTGCAAGACGAGGATAGCCAGCGCACTGCCACTGCCTTCAACGGTAACGTGTTGCTGGAAGCCCCTACAGGGGCAGGCAAGACCTTGATGGCCGGTTTGATTGCCGAGACTTTCTCCCGGCCTGACCATCGCCACAACGCCAAAATAGTCTGGTTGTGGTTTACTCCCTTCGCCAATCTGGTTGAGCAAGCCAAAGGTTCGCTTAAGGCCGATTTCACCGGCTTGCGCGTCCGCGATTTGGCCTGTGAGCGCATCGCCTATTCAACCAAAAGCGGGGACGTGTTTGTGACCACATGGGCATCCGTGGCGGCACGGAACGCCGACAGCCGACGCTTGCGCAAGAATGGGGATTTGTCACTATCGCTGGATCAATTCATTGTGGAATTGCGGCAAGCCGGGTTTCGCATTGGCGTAGTCGTGGACGAGGCCCACCACGGTTTCACCCATGAGACCGAGGCCATGCGTTTTTACCGTGAGACGATGAAACCGGATTTCACCTTGTTGATTACCGCCACGCCAGACGATGCCGACATTGAAAAATTCAAGAAGGCGGCGGGCATGGGCGAATTACACCGTTTTCCGGTGTCTCGCAAAGATGCTGTTGACGCGGGACTCATCAAACCGGGTGTGAAGTCCATCGCCTATCTTGCCTCAGACGACCATAAAGCCTTGGCCGACATTCCCGGCACGGCACTCGCCGAAGGCTGGCAAACCCATCAGGCGATCAAGGCGCAATTAGTCTCAATCGGGGTGAACCTCACGCCGTTGATGCTGGTGCAAGTCGCCAATAAAGGGAAAGATGGAGCTAACGCCATTGAGGAAGCGAGAGCCAAGCTGGAAGCCTTGGGAGTACCCAATGGTGCAATAGCCTCCTATACCGCCGACGAACCCACCGACGATTTGCTAGTAGTGGCATTGGACGAGAGCAAGGAAGTGTTGCTCTTCAAAATGGCGGTGGCCATGGGCTTCGATGCGCCTAGGGCGTTTACCGTCGTATCCTTGCGCGGGGCTAGTGATGTTGATTTTGGCATCCAAGTTGTTGGGCGCATTCTGCGGGTGCATCGCAAGTTGCAGCCACTCGCGTTGAATCAAACCTTGCCGGAACCTTTGCGCTTTGGCTATGTGTTTTTGGCCGATTATCAGAGCCAAAGCGGGTTAATCAAAGCGGGCGATAAGATCAATACCATTCAAACCAAACTGTCGGCCATTTCTGACAATGCCCTTGTGGTTCGTGTCGCCGGAGAAGCCCAAGTTCAATTTTCGCAAAATGGGCAAATGTCTCTGTTGTCTTACCCTTATAATCCACCGCCTTGGAAGCCATTAACCGATGAAGGCAAACCCATATCAGAGGTTTCGGATATTCATCAAGCAGAAAATCAAGCCCTGCCTGGCTTTGATTTGTTTTGGGGGCAACTTCCCCTAACACCGAAACCCTCCGATTCTCAAACACCGACCAAACCTCAACCCGGCAACACTTTGTACAAATTGAAGGAGAATGTCCCAACTCAATTTCAAACCGAGTATTTACCTTCATCCACCGATGAATTGCTGAAGAAAATCGGAGCTTATAGACTTGAACCGGAGGTTTTGGCGGCTGGCTTGCGAAAAACCGTCAAAATCACCCGTAAAACTATCGAGGATATTTTCGGCAAACATGAGGAAAAAGTAGACAGCATACAGGGCAAGCTTTCCAAGAGGAAGCTGGCACTCCAAGCGCAAAGGGTTTTATTTGATGCCAAAGCCATCAACCCACGAGAGGCCGAAACGGTATTGCTAGAGCGTTTGCGGCTTGAATACAATATTGAGGGCGGACAGGCACTTTTGGAAAACGAGTTACGGCAAGCACTTTATCTGATTTTAGCCACTTATCCTCATTTGTTAAAGGATGCAGAAAGGGCTAGTTTGGCGAGTTGTAGGGAAGTCATTAAAACCGCTTCGTTGCCCCCTTCAGTTGAAATGCTTCAAGGGGCCTTATTGTCACGGCTAAGTATCTATGGTGTGATGCCGCAAGACATGAATGAGCCGGAACGTAAATTTGCCGAACTGCTAGATGCCGACACATCTGGAACCGTGGTGTGGTGGCATCGAAACGAGCCGCGTAAACCATGGTCAGTTGCACTTGTTCTGCCCGGTGGTGAACGCTACTTCCCGGATTTCATCATTGCTGTAAAAGACCGAATAAAAGGCGGCGGTTTGATGTTGGCGGAAATCAAGGGGGATTTCATTTTAGACAATGACGACACACGGGAGAAGGCGCGGGCGGAACACAAAATTTATGGTTCTCCGCTTCTCCTGACGCAGAAGGCAAACGGACAATTTTGGATTGCCCGGTATATCGCAAAGACAAACCGTGTTGAACGAGATCAAGCATTCAGGGTTGAACACTTGGGGCAGTATTGAGCAAATTTTCCAACCTACTACGGGTAAAAGGTCTTGTAGCTTGGCATTCCGATCATTTATGTCAAAGCTCATCTGTTCTAAGCGGTTTTTTTTCCGTTGGCTTGCGCTGAACAAGGAAAAGACCATCTTCATGGGCTTTTTTTGGGGGTGGAAATAGCCCAAGGTGGGCAGGGAAAGCCTACCGATTTCCCCCAAAGGTCTACCATAGGTCTACCATGAAAAAAGGCTTGCTAGTTTGTCACTTGCAAGCCTTTGATTATTTGGAGCTGGCGACAAGATTCGAACTCGCGACCGGCTGATTACAAATCAGCTGCTCTACCGACTGAGCTACGCCAGCTTTATTTTATAAATTGCGGAATAAGGAATTGCTTTTGTCCCCTAATGACGCTGTTTGGCATCCACCACTTATCCACAATTTTAGCATATTTTTTCAAAAATTGGCATGCATCTCGTGCATCTGGTGCAACACACCAGGATTGATCCATGGAAAAGCTGCCAGCAAAGCGAGCAGTATCAGCGAAACACCTGCAAGTTGCCGAAACTTTTTCATGTTTGACAAACGCACCATCAAGCTAGTCGCAACTCCCACGCCAACCACGGCCGGCAAGGTGCCAACGCCAAAAGCCAACATTGTCAATGCCCCGCGATATTCATTGCCTGCCGTAGTCGCCAGACCGACGGCGGCATAGACTAGGCCGCAAGGCAACCACCCCCAAATCATACCGAACACGAAAGCATGAAACCTGGATTGCACTGGAATTAATCGCCGTCCATAAGGTTCAATGGCTTTCCACAACAACACCCCACTTTTCTCGATATAAGCAAAACGGGGGAACCAACCCGCAATATGAAGGCCGGCCCCTGCCATGATCAACGCCGAGACAATTTGCAAGATGCGGTGGCCCACGGCCTCGCCCAAAGGCATCATTAGCAGGTTGTGGACCAAACCGGCAAGGAAGCCCGCCACGGTGTAGCTTGTAATCCGGCCAAAGTTGTAACAAAACACAAAGGTAACCAACAGTGCCTTATTCTCGCGTATCTCCTTGCGCAAGCTTAAGGTCAACGTGCCAATGATCGAGCCGCACATGCCTAGGCAGTGCAAAGCGCTAATTAGGCCCATCAAAAAAGCCCCGAGGGGTGTGCTGAAAGCAATGTCTAGGTTATGCATATGGGCGATAAGAATAACAGACTGTGTGGCAATGCATCAATTCTCATCCAAACACTTCCGCAATTTGGCGTTGCACCCGTTCGGCGGACTCTCTGCGGTCCAGCGCATCGCGAATGGGGCGTCCAACCACGATGTAGTCCGTACCGTTTAAAAACGCTTGACTAACCGTAACTACCCGCTTCTGGTCGTCTTCTTGACGGTTTTCCACCGGGCGAATACCGGGGGAAATGACCAGCAATTTGTTGTCGATTTCCTTTCTTAAAACAGACACCTCCAAACCCGACGATATCACCCCGTCGCAGCCTAGGGCTAAAGCGCGCCGGGCGCGGGAAACAACCAGCTTTTCGACATCGCAGTCAAACCCAAGGTCGTCGAGATCGCCACGGTCCAGGCTGGTCAATACGGTTACCGCCAAAATTTTCACCGTGCCCTTTTCGCGTGCCGCAGCCTTCATGATGGCATCATTGCCATGCACCGTGGCAAATTCGATCCCCTTACCATTAAGCGCCCGCACGGCACGGGCCACGGTTTCTGGCACATCGAAAAACTTCAAATCAACGAATACCTTCTTGCCTTTTTCATTTAACCATTTGATAAGTTCAAAATACCCGCCTGACATGAACAATTCCAAGCCTACTTTGTAGAAGCTAATGCTATCGCCTATTTCTCCGACTATGGTTTTGGCCTCTTCGACGCTGGGGACATCCAAAGCCATGATCAATCGCTCGCGGTCAGGAATGGGTTTTGTAGAAAGTAAATTGTTCATGTTAGCTCCGTTGTCAGTGGTTTGCCCCTTAATCGCCACTGTGCTTGATACAATCAAGCCTTCTGACAACCTTATGGGGAAAAAATGGCTTCGCTTCTAGCGCAAATGGGTTTGCCGATTTTGTTCGGGATCGCTTGGGGCATTATAAAGCCAAGTGGGCTGGATGCCGAACTTACCCGGCGAGTGCTCGCCACAGTGGTATTCAACCTATTGTTGCCCACCTTGGTTCTGTCGGTGCTGTGGCGTTCCGAAATTGGCTTAGAGGCGCTGAAAATTTCTCTGTTTGGCATCGGCATTATCGCTTTAGGCGCAGCCATGATGTGGCTGGTTTCAAGATTCTACACTATAAGGCAACCCCTGCTAGGGGCCGCGATATTGGCAACGGCCTTCCCTAATGTCACTTATTTGGGCCTACCGGTGCTAGAGCAGGCTTTTGGGCCATGGACGCGCTCCCTGGTCATACAAATCGACCTTTTCGCCGCTATGCCATTAGTGTTAGTCATGGGAGCGGCCATTGGCCGCCATTATGGCGAGGGGGACAAACAAGGCCTTAACTCCATTTTGCGTTCGCTACTGGCAAACCCACCCTTAATCGCTGCCGTGCTTGCAGTGACGCTTAATTTAAATGGCATCCCCCTACCCTTCTGGCTTGGGGCGATGCTAGATAAACTCGCCGCGGCGGTCATTCCGCTCATGCTGCTCGCGCTTGGAATGGGATTGAATTGGAATTCCCTGAACCGGCGCAATATCCCATTATCCATCCTAGTGGCCGCATTTAGACTGGCCGCCGTCCCTTTTTTCGGTGTCATGCTTGGGGCTAGGCTAGGGTTTTCCGGCGACAAACTAGCGGCCCTTGTCATGGAAGCGGGAATGCCCAGTATGATGTTAGGCGTGGTTTTTTGCGACCGCTACCGGCTAGACACCGCTTTCTACTCCATGATTGTCGTCCTCAGCACGACGATAGGCCTGTTTAGCGTGGCACTGTGGCAGGAATTGCTTACTCACTATTGACAGTCAATCTGCCCATTGCCCATCATTTGCGCTTTTACATTGCGCTGTTGCGTGAGACCTTCTTTTGCCTTTCTCAATGCGGCATGTCATCCAATGGGCGAAGATTTTTGTCTCACGCAACGACGTAACGTTACCGCCTAGTAGGAATTGCCGCCTACCACTGCGCACAACACCAGCGGCCACTTAGTCAAAAAAATCGCCCTGAAATCTTATTCAAGAATCAAACCTTGAAGATACGCCTTAAATTCTTCCTTCAACTCTTCGTGCTGCAATCCTTGCTCCACGGTTGCGATCAAATAGCCCAATTTTGACCCGCAGTCATAGCGCTTGCCACTGAATTCGTAGGACAACACGGCCTGCTCCTTCAACAACAGGGCAATGGCGTCGGTCAATTGGATTTCCCCCCCCGCACCCGGAGTCACTAGATCCAATTTGTCAAATATTTTGGGCGTTAAGATGTAGCGGCCGACTACTGCAAGATTGGAAGGCGCTTTTTCAGGTTTGGGCTTTTCAACTATTTCCTCAACCCGGCCTAGGTTGTTGCCGATGGAGTTGGAACGGACGATACCATAGCTTTGGGTCTCGGTTGGGTCAATGCGCTCGACACCGAGTACGGAACATTGCCATTCCTTGAAGACCTGCACCATTTGGCTCAAACAACCACTGGCCTGGTCATCAATCAAGTCGTCCGCCAAAATAACAGCAAAAGCTTCATCGCCGATGACCGCCTTGGCGCGCCCTACCGCGTGGCCCAAGCCCAAAGCCTCAGCCTGCCTTATATGCACACAGGTCACATGGGGCGGTATGATGTTCTGGATAAGCTTAAGCGTTTCCGTTTTACCGCGCAGTTCCAGTTCATTTTCCAGTTCGTAAGCTTTGTCGAAATGGTCTTCAATGGCCCGCTTATTACTGCCGGTTATGAACACGAGGACTTCGATGCCAGCGGCCAAAGCTTCTTCCACCGCGTATTGGATCAGCGGCTTGTCCACCACAGGGAGCATTTCCTTGGGGTTGGCCTTGGTCGCGGGCAGGAATCGGGTCCCCATCCCCGCCACCGGAAAAACAGCTTTCTTGATGGCATTTTTCATTGTCATTCTCCTGATTGTAGAATTTTTGCAAACCGATTACTTCAGCGGGTGATATTATAGATAGATATAAAATAAAATATTGAATTTCTGAATTGATTGGCAATAAAAACCCCGCTACCATTGGTGGTGGCGGGGTTCGTTTTGGGCAAAAAGTTTGTGTCAGCTCACTCGCCCTTGCCTTGTCCTAAGCTACACGGACAAATCAACCGCCATTCCAGCGAGCGAGACACCCACACTCCCAAGGGAGTGAACGGTTGCTAAAGATTGTGGCTTAGGCGGCGAAATTGTTGGTGGCAAAATCCCAGTTTACCAAACTCCAAAACGCTTCCACGTATTTGGGCCGCAGGTTGCGGTAGTCTACATAGTATGCGTGCTCCCATACGTCAATGGTCAGCAACGGGGTTTGTCCGGCTGTCAGGGGGGTGGCTGCATTGGAAGTGCTGACCAAAGCAAGGCTGCCATCGGCATTTTTTACCAGCCATGCCCAACCCGACCCAAAAGTGGTGATCGCAGTCTTGGAGAAATCTTCCTTGAATTTTTCGAACGAGCCAAATGTCTTGATGATTGCATCGGCCAATGCGCCGGTTGGCTCTCCCCCACCGTTGGGAGACAAGCTATGCCAATAAAAAGTGTGATTCCAAACTTGGGCAGCGTTGTTGAAAATGCCACCTGTGGCTTTTTTCACGATCTCGTCCAAGGACAGATTTTCAAATTCGGTGCCGGCAATCAGGTTGTTCAAGTTGGTGACATAAGTCTGGTGGTGCTTGCCGTAATGAAACTCCAGCGTCTCCGCGCTAATATGTGGCTCCAGTGCGTTTTTTTCGTAGGGCAAGGGGGGAAGTACATGAGTCATCGAAAGTCTCCTATGATGTCAGGTAAAGATTTAGATTCCGTTTGGTCAAAGCATTGCAACAACTTAAACCTAGCGAAATTCTTTGATATTTCAGTCTAACACTGCTTGCCTAAGAGTGAAAGCCCGTTACCGTTAAACACACCGATTTCGAAGCGGGTTGTAATTCATGAAATGTTGCGTATCCTGTAGCATAAGTTTTACAAAGTTTTTCAAGGAAGACTACATAAAACCAAGGAATCATATACAATACATATATAATTTACGTATTGTTTCCATAACCTAAACAGTTGAGGGGCTGTCGATATGGACAAACTTACCAGTATGGTCGTGTTCACCAAAGTCGCGAAGGCGGGCAGTTTCGCATCTGCCGCCAAAGAATTAGGGCTTTCCAGAGCCATGGCGACCAAGCATGTCATGCAGCTAGAAAACAGCCTTGGCATCCGTTTGCTTAATCGCACCACGCGCAACTTAAGCCTAACCGAGGTGGGCGCAGTCTATTTGGAACGATGCTTGCAAATTCTAGACGATATCGAGGAAACAGAATTGGCGGTCACCCGACTGCAAACCGAACCGAGGGGAAAATTAAAGGTCAATTCCGCACCGTTTTTCGGCGCTTATCACTTAGCGCCCGCCATTGCCGCCTACCACGAGATATTCCCCGATGTAAATGTGGAATTGATTTTGCAAGCAGGCTATGTAGACCTTATAGAGGAGGGTTTCGACCTAGCCATCCATTTGGACGACTTGCACGACTCCAGCCTGATCGCCCGTAAACTGGGAAGCTCGGGGCGCGTAGTCTGTGGTTCGCCCAACTATTTCAAAAGGCACGGCACACCTTCAACCCCTGAGGACCTGAAAAAGCACAACTGCCTGACCAACTCTAGCCTGCCTCCACGCGACCAATGGCAGTTCAGCGAACCGGAAAGCGGCAAGGTTACGGTTATTAAGGTCACCGGCACCATGGAAGCTAATGTCGCCGATGCGATTCGCATGGCAGCCATCAATGGGCTTGGGCTGGCCCTGCTGCCCACTTACATGGCCGGTCAGGATTTGCGCAAAGGCCGATTGCAAGCGGTATTGAAGGACTATGTCCCGGCCCCCATGGAAATCCACGCCGTTTATCCTCATCGCAAGCATCTTTCCGCCAAAGTCAGAACCTTTGTGGATTTTCTGCATGAACGCTTCCATCCCACGCCCTATTGGGAAGATTGGGCAATCGGAGCGCATGATTGAGAAAGATTCAAATAAAGGCACAAAGCTAACGATGGGCTTGGAAATCGAACGGAAATTCTTATTGAGCGGCGATGCGTGGCGTATTCTTGCCCATGATAGCGAACGGTTGCGCCAAGGCTATCTCAACAACGAGACCCACTGTTCAGTCAGGGTGCGCACGAGCTTGGATCGAGCCTGGATTAACATAAAAGGGGTCACCATCGGGGCGCAACGGCAAGAATTTGAATACGAAATTCCCTTGGCTGACGCCCATAGGATGCTAGACACGCTAAGCGTCGACTCGGTGATAGAGAAAGTGCGGCATTATGTCAGCGTGGGGCGGCATGTATGGGAAATAGATGAATTTGAAGGCGATAATGCCGGTTTGGTCGTGGCTGAAATTGAGTTAGGGCATGCCGACGAGGAATTTGACAAACCCAACTGGATAGGGGAAGAAGTCACCCATGACGTGCGCTACTACAACACCTGTCTAGCCCGGCACCCTTTCAAGGACTGGGTTTAACATCATGACAATGCTGGATATTTTAGCTTTAACCGCCGCCCTTCTAGGCCTAGCCGCGCTAGCCGGGTCGCGTCTGCCCAAGACCCACGTCGCTGCCAGTTGTCAACGCTTCGATGCCTCGGTTGATGAGGTGTGGGAAGTTGTAACGAATTTCACCGACTACCCCAATTGGCGGCCCGGACTGTCGCGTGTTGAAGCAGGCCCGATCATTGACGGACAACCCAGTTGGTATGAGTACTGCGCCCCGAAAATAAAAGTCCATCTTCAAATTGCCGGGATCGAGCCGAAACGCCGGCTGGTCACCCGTTTGGTTGGAACGAAACTTCCCATCTTCGGCGCTTGGGAGTACACGTTCGAGGAAGATAACGGGGGGACAATCCTCACTATCATCGAAAAAGACAAGGTATACAACCCACTGCTTCGCTTGTGTACACGTTTTGTTTTTCCCCACCACGCGG
>QJPH01000403.1 GCA_003242955.1 Candidatus Methylumidiphilus alinenensis | reverse complement strand
GAACGCCCCAACCCCGACGAACTGCTCGCTAAAATCGAGCAGGAAAACGCCAAAGCCAAACGTGGCCGGTTGAAGATATTCTTCGGCTTTGCCGCAGGCGTGGGCAAAACTTACGCCATGTTATTAGCGGCAAGGGAACGGCGTAATGAGAACATTGATGTCCTAGCTGGACTCATTGAAACACATGGCCGTAAAGAAACATCAGATTTGATGGCGGGGCTTGAGGTATTGCCGCGCAAGACTATCGAGTACCGGGGTACGACCCTCAGCGAGTTTGACCTTGATGCCACCCTCAAGCGCAAGCCTTCGATTGTCCTTGTCGATGAGATGGCGCACACCAATGCACCGGGTTCGCGCCATCCCAAGCGTTGGCAGGATATCTTAGAATTGCTTGAAGCCGGTATCGATGTCTACACGACCCTCAATGTCCAGCATCTGGAAAGCCTCAACGACGACATCGGCCAAATTGCCGGCATCCGGGTTTGGGAGACAGTGCCAGATACAGTTTTCGAAGGGGCGGATGAGGTTGAACTGGTGGATTTGCCACCTGACGAATTGCTAGTCAGGCTCAAGGAAGGCAAAGTCTACCTGCCGCAACAGGCAGAGGATGCCATTCGCCACTTCTTCCGCAAGGGCAACCTGATTGCTTTGCGCGAATTGGCATTGCGCCAGACCGCCAGCCAGGTTGACTCGCAGATGTTGGATTATCGGGAGGGTCATGCCATCCGGGAAATTTGGCCGGTCGCCGAGCGCATCTTGGTCTGTGTCGGTCCCAATGAGTTGGGTGAGCGCCTAGTCCGTGCGGGCAAACGTTTTGCCGTCGGTTTGCGTAGCGAATGGATCGTCGCTTATGTCGAAACACCCGAGTTGCAAAGACTGTCGGCGGAAAAGCGGGATGGCATTCTCCGTGTCCTTCGTCTGGCGGAACAGTTGGGTGCCGAGACGGTGACGTTGAGCGCCAGTGAGATGAGTGAAGCCATCATCGATTTTTGCAATGCGCGAAACATCACCAAAATCGTCATTGGCAAGCCCAGCCGCCGTGGTTGGAAGCGCTGGCTATTGGGTTCGGTGGTGGATACGCTCATCAGCGAGGCGCATAATATCAATCTTTACCTATTGGGTAGCCCTCAACCCGGTTCAGGACGGCATGAATCGGAACTGACACGCTATAGTAGAAGTTCGGAACCCGTGCTTCAAGAAATACTCCGCAAACGCAAAAAAGGCTATTTGTGGGGTTATGTTTGGGCCATTACTGTGTCCATGGGCTGCTTGCTCCTCACTAGTTTAATGTTTGGGCATTTTGAATTGGCCAACCTGGTGATGGTTTTTCTGTTGGGCGTGGTGTTCACCGCGACACGTTTTGGGCGCGGCCCGTCGATAGTGGCATCCCTACTTTGTGTGGCGATGCTGGATTATTTCTTCGTTGACCCGCAATACAGCTTTTCGGTCTCCGACACACAATATGTGGTGACGCTGGTTGCCATGTTGACCGTTGCCATGTTGATTAGCAACCTGATGGCGAATGTCAAATCCCAAGCCAAGGTCGCATCCCACCGGGAAAGACGGGCCACGGTCTTATATGCCATGAGCAAAGAACTTTCCATAAGCCAAAGTGAAGACGAGATCGTGCGGTCCGCCGTGCGCCACATCTTTTCTGAATTTGGCAGTCAAAATGTGATTTTGCTACCTGACCAGAATGGCAGGGTAGCCCATCCGAAGGATAGAGGAATGCCCGAGTCTTTGTATGGAAGCGATTTAAGTGTGGCGCAATGGGTTATGGACCATAATGAAATGGCCGGTCAGGGCACCAATACCTTACCCGGTGCGAAAGCGGTGTATTTTCCCCTTAGCAGCCATGACAAAGCCCTAGGTGTACTGGCTTTATTGCCGGTGAATTTACGGCGCGTTTATCTGCCCGAGCAACAAAAGCTGTTGGAAACGTTCACTAGGCAAATTGCCCAAGCAATCACACGGGTCAGATTGGCCGAACAGGCGAGGAATACACAACTTCAAGTAGAGGCTGAACAGTTGAGAAACTCCCTGCTCAGTTCTATTTCCCACGACTTGCGCACACCGTTGGCGACTATCGTCGGTTCCTCCAGTGCATTGGCGGAAAACGACGGTTCGCTGACACCGGCAGACCAACAAGAATTGAGCATCGCCATTTATGGGGAAGCCCAGCGCATGTCGAATCTGGTCAATAATATTCTTGACATGGCCCGGCTAGACGCAGGTGTGGTTGAACTGGACAAGCAATGGCATCCCATGGAAGAGATCATCGGTACAGTGCTGACCGGATTGCAAAAACGCTTGGAGGGCCGCGAGGTTAAGGTTAGTATTCCGCCAGGAATTCCGATGATTTACGCAGATTCAGTGTTGATTGAGCAGGTTTTGATCAATCTGCTGGAAAATGCTGTGCGCTATACGCCTGCCGGGAGTCCATTGCAAATATCCGTAGAGATTACCCCTTTTACGGTGGAGGTGTTTGTCGCCGACCGTGGCCCTGGAGTTCCCAAAGGAATGGAGGCCAGGATATTCGAGAAATTTTACCGCGTCCGGCAAGAGTCCGCCCAAAGTGGCGTGGGATTGGGCCTAGCCATTTGCCGGGCTATTGTCGAAGCCCACGGTGGCACGATCCAAGCCCAAAACCGGGCAAGTGGAGGGGCCATATTCTCCTTCATGATTCCGGTGGAACAACAACCTCCGCCACCGGTTGAGCATGAAGAATGACAAGACCGACTCGGTTTAAAAAACCGAGTCGGCCTCGGCATTTATCCAATCGAGCAAGCATCAGTCATGAATAACCCAAAACCGGTTGTCGTTGTCATTGAGGATGATCCGCCAATCCGTCGATTTTTACGGACTGGGCTATCTACTCATGGTTTCATTGTTTTTGAGGCGGACAATGGACGGCAAGGCATCATTGAGGTGAATAACCGCAAACCCGATCTCATCATTCTTGATTTGGGCTTGCCGGATGTGGATGGCGTTGAAGTGATTAAGACGATTCGCGCATGGTCGGCGATGCCTATCATCATCCTTTCCGCCCGCAGTACGGAGCAAAGTAAAATCGAGGCATTGGATGCGGGTGCTGACGACTATCTAACCAAACCGTTCGGATTGGGCGAACTGCTCGCCCGCACCCGTGTCGCACTCCGGCACTGGTTCAGGATGCCGGAGCAAAACCCATCCGGGGTTTTCACAACCGGCAATCTACAGGTCGATTTGCTAAATCGCTGGGTTCACATTGGCGATAGGGAGGTGCATCTCACGCCGATTCAATACCGTCTGCTTGCCGTGCTGGTCCAGCATGCCGGCAAGGTTTTGACCCATCGTCAAATACTGAAGGAAGTCTGGGGGCCGTCGCATACCGAAAGTTCACATTATCTAAGAATTTACATGAGTCAGCTTCGGCAGAAGTTGGAAGAGGATGCCACCAAACCTAAGTATTTGTTGACCGAGTCCGGGGTGGGTTATAGGTTGAAGGTATAACCACTCCTGCCTTGAGCTTGGGCTGGTGCGCCGCGTAAAGCCATGTGATGCGCACATCCAGCAGCACTCATGACGCTGGCAAGCGACCAAGTGTCCGCACCCTATCCTTGGCCTAAGTCCGATACTCCGCATTGATCTTCACATAATCGTAAGAGAAATCGCAAGTCAGAACCCGCTGGCTGGCATCGCCACGGCCTAGGGTTATGCGGACGGTGATGTCCGTTTCAGACATGACTTTCTGGCCAGCTTCCTCGGTATAGCTCAACGCCCTGCCGCCGTTTTCGACAATGCAGACATCCCCCAGCCAAATGGCGACTTTGGCGATGTCCAAGTCCGGGCAACCGGAACGGCCTACTGCCGCGAGGATGCGGCCCCAGTTCGGGTCGCTGGCGAAAAAAGCCGTCTTCACCAAGGGTGACAAGGCTATGGTGTTCGCTACTTGATGGGCTTCGGCCTCGTTACGCGCTTGCTCGACCACGATGCGCATCAGTTTCGTGGCACCCTCCCCATCCCTTACAATCGCTTCGGCCAGCTCGTCACAGACCGCTTGTAGCGCTAGGGCAAAGACGGGAAGATTCGGGTCGTCCCGCTGCACCGCGACACCCGACGAACCGGTAGCCATCAACACCAGCGAATCATTGGTCGAGGTGTCGCCGTCCACGGTGATGCAATTGAAGGAACGGTCTGCCGCAGTCGCCAACAGTTCTTGCAATAACGGTGCTTCCAGTTTGGCATCGGTGCCAATGAAAGACAGCAGAGTTGCCATGTTGGGGTGGATCATGCCCGCCCCTTTGGCGATGCCCACCAAGGCCAGTTTACGCCCTTCTAGGATGATTTCGCGGTGTACAAGCTTTGGGACTGTGTCAGTGGTCATAATGGCCCGTGATGCCCGTTCCCAGCCTTCTTCGGTCAATGCTGCCATAGCTTTGGGCAAAGCGCTGGCAATTTTGTCGATGGGAAGATATTCACCGATGACACCCGTCGAGAAAGGCAGGACTTGCTCTGGCCTTCCGCCCCTCAGACCTGCAACGATGGCACAGGTTTGTAGCGCGTCGTCCAAGCCGCGTTGGCCTGTGCCGGCATTGGCGTTGCCAGCGTTTACCAACAGCCAGCGTGGGCCATGGCCTAGATGGCTACGCGACACGGTAACGGGGGCGGCACAGAAAGCGTTGCGGGTGAATACTGCGGCACAAGTCGAACTGGGGTCCAACTCGATTAACAATAGGTCATCACGGTCTGCCCGTTTGATGCCGGCCCCAGTCGTACCCAACCTGAGACCGGCAATTTTCGGGGGGAAACTTGAAGGGTGCTGATTCGTCATGGAGTTTAGCTCGTTCCCAAGCTCCAGCTTGGTAATGCGGTCTTTGAAGCTCCTGCTTTCCGAGGAACGGTCAACGAACAAGCAGGAGTTTGATAGGGCGAGGGTTCCCAAGCTCCAGCTCTCGCCGTTATACACAAGTGTAGGGGGTACGTCATTCCGGCAGGGATTGCCGGAATCCAGTCCACAGGGATGTGAAAATGTGGGCTGCAAATTACCAAAATCAAATACTTGTTCTGCGACGAGTTTGCCCTCCATGGCTTCTGGATTCCGGCAATCCCTGCCGGAATGACGGCATTTTTGGCCCAGCGGGACTTGTGTATAACGATGAGAGCTGGAGCTTGGGAACCAGCCAAAAAATTAATAAGGGCGGGGGCCTTGGTCATCGTTCAGCCCGACGGGTGAGTTTTGGAGTGCGGCGACTTGTCGCCGCATGGCTCGGAAAGCGGCGACAAGTCGCCGCACTCCACATTTGGTGGTCTGAACGATGACCAAGGCCAAGGCGGGTTCCAAACCCGCCCGGTTCTGTTCAAAATGAGAATTGCTGTGGCCCAATGTTTGCCATCAAGACAACCGGCCATGGCATTGCTTATATTTTTTGCCGGAACCGCAAGGGCAGGGGTCGTTTCGACCTAGCTTTGTGCCTTCCCTGACAAAGGGCTTGGCTGGCTCGGCTTTTCTTGCGTCATTAGGCGCAGCCTCCGGTGCTTCTTCCTCCATTATTACGACGGTGTCTGCGTGTTGGAACAACAGTTCGCGATCGCGTTGTTTTTGCCGGGCATCTTCTTCCATTGCCCGCACTTCTTCGTCGGAACGGACCTGGACTTTTGAAACGATGGAAATGACTTCTTGCTTCCAACTGTCCAGCATGTTGGTGAACATTTCGAAAGCTTCCCGCTTGTATTCCTGTTTGGGGTCTTTTTGGGCGTAACCGCGCAGATGGATGCCCATGCGCAGATGGTCCATGGCCGCCAAATGTTCTTTCCAAGCGTTGTCCAACACTTGCAACATCACCGACTTTTCAAAATGGTGCATCACCGATAGGCCGATGGCGTTGGACTTGGCTTCGTAATCCTCCTGCACGCGCTCGGCAATCATGTCCTTGAGTTTTTCCTCATGCAGATAGTGATCCTCTTCTAGCCATTGGCTGACCGGGATTGACACAGTGAGTTCATGCTCTAATGCCTCTTCCAAGCCTTTCACGTCCCACTGCTCTTCCATTGTATGCGGCGGAATGAACTGCAAGAACATTAGGTTGACCACATCAGTGCGAAACGCTGTGATATCCTCGGAAATGTCTTCGGCTTCCATCAATGAGTCACGCTGGGTGTAAATTACCCGGCGTTGGTCATTAGCCACATTGTCGTATTCCAACAATTGCTTGCGGATATCAAAGTTGCGGGCTTCCACTTTGCGTTGGGCATTCTCAATGGCTTTGGTGACCCACGGATGTTCGATGGCCTCGCCTTCCGTCATGCCGAGTTTCTGCATGATTGAGGCAACACGCTCGGAGGCGAATATGCGCATCAGGTTGTCTTGCAGTGACAAATAGAACCGCGTCGAACCCGGATCGCCCTGCCGTCCGCAGCGCCCACGCAACTGGTTGTCGATGCGCCGCGATTCGTGCCGTTCCGAACCGATGACATGCAGGCCACCGCTTTTCACCACCGCTTCGTGGCGCTGTGCCCAGTCTATTTTCGCCTGCTCGATGTCTGCGGGGTCTAGCAAATTCCGGCGGGTTATTTCCTCTTTCACATTGCCGCCCAAAATGATGTCCGTGCCTCGGCCAGCCATGTTGGTGGCGATGGTCACTGCCGAGGGACGGCCCGCCTCGGCGACGATATGGGCTTCATGTTCATGATGTTTGGCATTCAGGACATTATGCTCAATTCCGGCGTTGTTTAGCATCCCGGAAAGGTGTTCCGAGTTTTCAATGGATGTGGTGCCTACCAGCACCGGCTGGCCGCGTCCAATGCAATCCTTGATATCGTCGAGTATGGCATTGTATTTGTCCTGAACCGTCAGATACACCAAATCCCCCATGTCTTTGCGGACATTAAGAACGTTCGACGGGATGACGACGACTTCGAGATTATAAATCTGCTGGAATTCAAAGGCTTCCGTGTCCGCTGTGCCGGTCATGCCGGAAAGCTTGTTGTACAAGCGGAAATAGTTCTGGAAGGTGATGGATGCCAAGGTCTGGTTTTCGTTCTGGACCGTCACCCCTTCCTTGGCTTCCATCGCTTGGTGCAAGCCCTCAGACCAACGCCTTCCGGTCATCGCACGGCCGGTGAACTCATCGACGATGATGATTTGATTGTCACGGACGATATAGTCCACATCCTTCTGAAACAACACATTGGCGCGCAGGCAGGCGTTGATGTAATGCATCAGGCGGATATTTACGGCATCGTACAAACTCTGGCCCGGCTTAATCAGTTCATGCTGCTCCATCATCTGTTCAATGCGTTCATGGCCTTGGTCGGTCAGGTAGACTTGCTTGGCCTTCTCGTCAACGCTGTAATCGCCGGGTCCGTGTTCCTTTTCTTGCTTGGTCAGCTTAGGGATCAGGCGGTTCACCTGATGGTAAAGGTCACTGCGGTCTTCTGTCGGCCCTGAAATAATGAGCGGGGTTCGGGCTTCATCGACTAGAATGGAATCCACCTCATCGACAATGGCAAAATAACGGTTCCGCTGCACACGGTCATCCGGGGTGAAGGCCATGTTGTCGCGCAAGTAGTCGAAGCCATACTCATTGTTGGTGCCATAGGTGATGTCGGCAGCGTAAGCAGCACGGCGTTCCGCATTGTCCAATCCGCTGACAATGACACCCGTGGTCATTCCCAGAAAGCCATAGATTTCCCCCATCCATTCGGCATCGCGGCGGGCTAGATAATCGTTCACCGTGACCACATGCACCCCATGGCCGGGAAGGGCATTGAGATAAGCCGCTAGGGTAGCCACGAGGGTCTTGCCTTCGCCCGTCTTCATCTCGGCGATTTTCCCGTCGTTCAGAATCATGCCGCCGACTAATTGCACATCGTAATGGCGCATTTTCAACACCCGTTGGGATGCTTCACGGACTACCGCAAAAGCCTCCGGCAACAGGGCTTCCAATTTTTCCCCATTAGCTAGCCGTTCCCTAAACTCCGGGGTTTTCGCTTGCAGTTCCGCATCCGAGAGCTTCCCCATCTGCGGTTCCAGAGAGTTGATCTTCTTGACTATTTTATTTTTTTTCTTAATCAGCCGTTCGTTTCGGCTACCTATGATTGTTTTTACCAGCTTGCCCAGCATTGTGATTCGATTCCAGCCTATGTAAATGATGTGCGGATGATACCGCAAATTGGCACATTTTTATATTTTTAAAGCGACATTGGGACGGCAATTCTTCGTTATTCACAGCCATTCTATCAAGGATGCAGGTATTCGGAAGCCATGGATGATAAACTAGGGTGTGTTGGGAGGCTGAAACATGCGTTCCATTAGGCTTTCTTTCCTTATCGAATGGGGGGAACTTTCGATATTACCGAACTTTCCAATCTTTAAAATCGCCGTGCCGAAGGATGAAGACCTCAACGAGTGACTAACACGATAATGTTTAATGCATTGATTGGACAAGCGCCTAATTTCGAGGCGATGCTTAGAAGCGCCAAAATGGTGGCGGCTACCGATGTGACCGTGTTGATTTATGGCGAAACCGGAACTGGCAAGGAACTTTTGGCCAACGCCCTACAGAGCCAAGGTCCGCGTGCCAGAAAGCCCTATATCACCCTCAACTGTGCTGCCCTTCCCGAATCTCTAGTGGAGTCCGAACTGTTTGGACATCGCCGGGGGGCGTTCACTGGTGCTGTGGCCAACCAGACAGGACGCTTGCAAGCTGCAGATGGCGGCACCCTGTTCATGGACGAGGCAGACTCGCTGCCCTTGCCAGTACAAGCCAAGCTGTTGCGTTTCCTTGAAACGGGCGATATCCAACCGGTTGGCGACAGCCCCCCTTTCCGTGTCGATGTACGCATAATAGCTGCAACAAATGTCAATTTGGAAGAAAAAATAGCCAAGGGCGAGTTTCGCAAGGATCTTTACTACCGTCTCAACGTAGTGCCGCTGGAAATTCCACCATTGCGCGAGCGCATGGGGGACATCCAGCTATTACTGAACCATTTCTTGCGCCATTTTGCCACAGCGCACAAGCAGCCCCAGCCTACGCTGTCCAACCGGACACTCGCCCGCTTCCTAGACTACGGCTGGCCGGGTAACGTGCGGGAATTGCGCAACGTTTGTGAACGGCTTTGCATTCTACTGGCGGGTCGCCATATTGAAGAAGAAGAACTGCCTGAAGATATTGCCCGTACAACTGTGCAATGGGGCGAGTTCATCCTTCCAGACGAGGGCGTTGAATTGGAACAACTTGAAATCGGCCTGATTCAGCAAGCCTTGGATCGCACTCATGACAATCGCAGCCGCGCAGCCCGGTTGCTGGGCATCACGCGGGACACCCTGCTTTATCGTATGCAGAAGTATAATATGCGTTAGGCGGTAGTAGAAAAATGGGCCTTGGTCATCGTTCAGCCCACCAAGCATGGAGTGCATCGAGACTCGTCGTCGCCTCCGAACCCTGCGGCGACGAGTGTCGTAGCCCGGATGGAGCCGCTTGCGGCGCAATCCGGGAGGATGCCGACCATAAAACCCGGATTACGCCGCAAGCGGCTCCATCCGGGCTACGGACTCACCCAATCGGGCTGAACGATGACCAAGGCCGAAAAATGCTTCTGAGGCCACAAATGAAATGAGTGAACATGCTTTCCGTTTTGATTTTGCACTGTCGTTTGCCGGGCCAAATCGCACGATTGCCGAAGAGATAAGAAACGCCCTTAATAATAAGGGACTATCGGTCTTTTATGATCGTGATTTTGAACATGAGATGTTACAGCGTTTTCAACATCAAAGAGTTACTTGATAACTTGCATGAAAGGGCAAGACATTCAGTTAACTTGCAGCGTTAACTGAATATCCTTTATTAGGTATATTTTAAAGATGAAAACGCTGTACATAATTATTTATTCCTACTCACATACTCTTTTCATAGATGTACCTGATTAGGAATATCCTTCAGCTATTCCGGCATGGACCGCCGGAATTCAGATTGCATGGATGCCCAAAGCCCCGCCGTCCATGGAG
>QJPH01000482.1 GCA_003242955.1 Candidatus Methylumidiphilus alinenensis | reverse complement strand
GGGGTCTTGGGCATCCATGCAATCTGGATTCCGGCGGTCCTTGCCTGAATAGCTGAAAAATCTTCCTAATCAGGTACATTTATGAAAATGGTATGTGAGTGGGGAGCAATCATTATTTACAGCGTTTTCATCTTAAAAATATCTCTAATAAAGGATATTAAGTTAACGCTTCAAGTTAACTGAATGTCTTGCCCTTTCATGCAAGTTATCAAGTAACTCTTTGATGTTGAAAACGCTGTAATTCAAGTGCCGGTAATAATCTTGCTCGTCACGCGGGCAGTAATCCCAATAATTCCACCAAACGGGAAGCCCACATGTTGTTGCCCGCCTGATGAAATAGACTTGTTCCCGATGAAATATCAATTAAAATCAGCCGCATAGATCGCTATTTTTCAAAAGTTCTTGGGGGAAAGTATTCGATAGTATTAGGATTTTGCCTATCTATCTGATTTATATAAAAAAACAACGGGAACAAGTCTAATGTGCAGAACGACCATGCAATTCATTAATAATAGAAGGCATGTCCTTCCCGTGTCGGCTTTTTGCCAATAGGTGGTAATGGTTATCGAGAATGACCCAGTG
Organism: Candidatus Methylumidiphilus alinenensis; assembly: GCA_003242955.1. GTDB lineage: Bacteria > Pseudomonadota > Gammaproteobacteria > Methylococcales > Methylococcaceae > Methylumidiphilus > Methylumidiphilus alinenensis. The sequence continues at coordinate 9,415 of QJPH01000482.1, read as the reverse complement.
TTGCAAATCCCAACCGTAGTTGGAAAACACTCGCCTCATGCAAAGCTTCAACTCATGCTTTAGCGCATCTATTTGTAATAAGTGTTGCCGATTGTAAATCGCTCCGGTGATGAAATAGGCCGTATCGTCCAAGAATAGATGGGCAGGGGTATGGGAATGGTGTCGGAGCATGGCTTGGGTTCATAGGTTGTAATTGCAGCAAGGCAGGCCTTGCACTCCAAAATTGCGGGGATTCGCAAGGCAGGCCTTGCATTCCAAAATCGCGGGGATTCGCAAGGCAGGCCTTGCACTCCAATCTAGTTTTTCACCAGCCACCGATTGACGGCTTCCAAATCTTCCCGTATCAACACCCCTGTGGCTTGTTTGAGTGTGAGGCTGTTGGTGATGTAATCGTAACGGGTTTTGGCGTAGTCCCGCTTGACTTGGTAGAGGTTTCTTTGTTGTAACAACACATCAATCATGGTGCGGGTTCCCACCTCGAAGCCGCCCAAGGTCGCATCCAGCGCACTTTGTGCCGAGGCCACGGCGGATTTCAGCGCTGCAACTTGGTTGATGCTAGTGACGATGCCACGGTAGGCGGTCTTCACTTGGTTGATCGTATTCCGGCGTTGGGCATCCAAATTGTCTTGCGCCGCCATGAATTGCTCGCGGGCCTGGCGCACTTTTGAATTGACCAAGCCGCCTTGGAAAAGGGGTACGTTGACCTGCACCCCGATGGTTTCATATTCAGACCGGGTGCCTGATCGGCGGTTGGTGTCATTGAACCCAGCCTGTCCCACTAGGTCCAGGGTGGGCAGGTGTCCGGCGAATTGTATTTCAATCGCCTTCTTTGCTTGTTCGGCTTGGTTTTGCGCCGCGATGATAGCCAAATTGTTTTCCTGGGCACGCTGGTTCCATGCTTCCATGTCGGCTGGTTGCGGGGTGTTCAGCGGTATTTCAGCCGCGAGGCCGGCCACATTGCCGTCGAATTGACCAACGATGACGCGCATTGCTTCGCGGGCGTTTTCCAGATCGTTTTCGGCTTTGATCTCGCTGGCCCTAGCTTGGTCCAAGCCGGCCCTAGCCGCATCGACATCGGTGATGGCAATCAAGCCGACATCAAAGCGACCCTTGGCCTGTTCCCATTGTTGTTCGATGGACTGCCTCTCCATGTGCGCAAATTCCAGCGAATCCTGTGCGTATAGAATATTGTAATAGGCGGTGGCAGTGCGCGTTATTAGATTCTGCTGGGCGGCTTCGTATTCGGCCTCGGCTTGGGCAACTTGATTGTCAGCCCGGCTTAATTGCACCCAAAGCTCATGGTGGTAAAGTGGTTGAGTCAGGTTCAGGTTGACGAAATTGTCCCAGTAGTCGAGGATTACTCCGCTTTGACCGGGGATGAAGCTGGTTTTCGAATCGAGATGATTCCTGCGAAGTATCCCATTGACTGCGATGGTGGGCAACAGTCCGGCGATGCTTTGTGGTTTGTTTTCCAGCGCGGCGTTGCGGTTAGCTTCTGCCTGATGGATAAGCGGGTCCCTTTCCAGCGCCTGTTCATAGGTGGTTAAAATATCCTGTCCCTGGGTTTCTTGCGCCGCTAAGGCAAGTATTATAAATAATAGGAATAGCTGAATCATGTTTCTAATCAGGTTTCATTTGGGGTACTGGACGCTCACCCGTTCAAAGCCAATGTGTTTGCGCAACCGGTTGAGCAGTTCTTCTCTAGGATGGACCCGCCAATTTTCTCCAAGATGCAATAGTGATTCCGCCCCCTTCCCCCTGTAGGCTATGAAAACGGGGCAAGCCCCCCCCTTAAAAGGTTTTAACAGTTCTGCCAGGTCGTCTGCCAAGGCGGTTTGCGCGAGTCCTCCGTCGGTAGGGGAGGGTGACCATTCAACCAACAGGTGTTTGGCAAAATGGGCGCGGGCTTGTTCAATGGTATAAAGTTTTTCGGCGCTAAGCCTCATCTGTCCAGCAAAGTCGTCCATGCCTAGGCCACCCTCGACCACCAGTAGGGTGTCTTTGGCAATGCAATCGCGAAATTTCTCGTAGACTTCGGAAAACGCCGCCACTTCCAGCCTTCCAGTGCGGTCGTCCAAGGTTACAAAGCCCATTCGTTTGCCGTTTTTATTCTGTTTGGTACGCATTTCCACCACCAGTCCGGCGACGACGGCGTGGGTTTCGTTGCCACGACGATAACCGCCACCAAAACTGTCGCTGTCTACACTGAGATTGCCCAAACGCGCAGTGATGAAATTCGCCAGTTCATGCTCATACTGGGTGATGGGGTGGCCGGTGAGATATAGCCCCAAGGTGCTTTTTTCATTGGACAATCGTAGGTCATCCGGCCAATCCTCGACGGGTTCGCGGAACATCGATGCCTCGTCCCTGGTCATGGGTTCGTCAGGCAAGCCGAACAAATCGTCTTGGCCCGCGATGGTCATGGCATTATGCTGCTCCGCCGCCTTTAACGCATCGGCCAAGTCCGCCATGTGCTGGGCGCGATTGGTGTTGAATCGGTCTAGTGCGCCAGCGCGTATTAACGCTTCCAAGACTCTGCGGTTGGCTTTGCGTAGGTCGATGCGTTTGCACAAGTCGAACAAGTCTTTGAACGGTCCGCTTGCAGTTCGCTCGGCGATAAGGTCGTTGATGGCATTTTCACCCACACCCTTGATGGCACCCAAGCCGTATACAATCTCCCCTCCCTCGCGCACGGTGAAGTGAAACTCGGAGTGATTGATATCGGGCGGGGCAATGGCTAGTTTCATATCCCGGCATTCTTCAATCAACACGACTACCTTGTCGGTGTTGTCCATGTCCGCAGAAAGCACCGCCGCCATGAACTCTGAAGGGTAATGCGCCTTTAGCCATGCGGTCTGGTAGGAAACCAAGGCGTAGGCGGCGGAGTGCGATTTGTTGAAACCGTACTCGGCAAATTTCTCCATTAAATCAAATATATGCGTGGCGGTTACTTGTTCCACGCCCAGCCCGGTCGAGCCGTTGACGAAAATTTCGCGTTGTTTAGCCATTTCCGCCGGTTTTTTCTTGCCCATGGCACGACGCAACAGGTCCGCCCCCCCCAACGTATAGCCGGCCAAGACTTGGGCGATCTGCATCACCTGCTCTTGATAGACGATGACGCCATAGGTGGGTTTCAATATACCCTCCAGACTGGCATGGGGATAGTCCACCTTGGCCTTGCCGTGCTTGCGGTTGACAAAATCGTCCACCATGCCGGACTGCAAAGGTCCAGGGCGGAATAAGGCGACAAGCGCGATGATGTCCTCGAAGCAATCGGGCAACAAGCGTCCGATCAGTTCCTTCATGCCGCGCGATTCAAGTTGGAACACTGCCGTGGTGGCTTTGCGCTTCAGCAATCTATAAGTGTCAGGATCGTTGCGCGGAATTAGGGCGATATCCACCGGCGGTTCGCCATTGGCCTTGCGCCTTCGATTGATGGTTGCCAATGCCCAGTCGATGATGGTCAGGGTCCGCAAGCCCAGGAAGTCAAACTTGACCAGGCCCACAGCCTCGACATCATCCTTGTCGAATTGGGTGACCACGTTGGCACCGCCCTGTTCGCAATAAAGGGGGGCAAAGTCGATCAGTTTGGAAGGGGCAATGACCACGCCGCCAGCATGTTTACCGGCGTTGCGGGTGATGCCTTCGAGCATGCGCCCTAAGTCGATGAGTGCCTTCACCTCTTCGTCAGCCTGATAAAGCGTGTGCAGGTCTTCGCTGTCTTTAAGGGCTTTTTCCAGGGTTATCCCCAATTCGAACGGGATTAATTTGGCAATTCTGTCAACAAAAGGGTAAGGATGGCCCAAGACCCTGCCCACGTCGCGCACTACTGCTTTCGCAGCCATGCTGCCATAGGTGATGATTTGCGACACACGGTCCCGGCCATAGCGTTCTGCGACATAGTCAATGACTTCATCGCGCCGTTCCATGCAAAAGTCGATGTCGAAGTCGGGCATGGAAACCCGTTCAGGATTGAGGAAGCGCTCGAACAACAGTTCAAATTCAATCGGGTCAAGATCGGTGATCTTTAATGCGTAGGCTACAATCGACCCGGCACCCGAACCTCGGCCCGGACCTACCGGGATGCCATTTTTCTTGGCCCATTGGATGAAGTCGGCCACAATCAGAAAGTAGCCGGGGAAGCGCATTTGGTTGATGACACCGATTTCCACTTCCAGCCTTTCCAAGTAAGGCTGCCGTCTTTCCGAGGAGGCATCGGGAATCAAATCGGCCAAGCGCTGGGCCAAACCCTTGCGTGATTCCTCGGCAAAATAGTCTTCGACGGTCATTTGTTCCGGGACCGGGAAATCGGGTAGGAAGTTTTGGCCCAAGGATAACTCTAGCGAGCAGCGTTTGGCGATTTCGACGGTATTTTCCAATGCCTCGGGCAGGTCGGCAAACAATTCGGCCATTTCTTCCGGGCTACGCAGATATTGCCGGTCACTATAATCGCGGGGGCGGCGCGGGTCGTCCAAAACCCTGCCTTGGTTGATGCAGACTCGTGCTTCGTGGGCATAGAAGTCGTCGGGAAAGACAAATCTGACATCATTGGTGGCAACGGGCGGGGCGTTGAACTCGACGGCCAAGTCCACCGCTGCGGCTATGTGTTCCTCTTCCCTTGGGCGGTCAGTCCTTTGCAGTTCCAAATAAAATCGCTGGTCGAAAATTTTCAACCAATGCTCCAGTCCGCGGCGGGCATCATCGGCATTGCCCGCCAGTATGGCCCGGCCAATGCTGCCTTCGCGCCCCCCTGACAGGGCAATGAGCCCTTGATGGGAAGTCTCCAACCAGTCGGCCATCAGCATGGGAATGCCTTGGCGCTGGTTTAGCAAGTATCCGCGTGAGATCAATTCGGTAAGGGCATGATAACCCTCTTGGTTTTGCACCAACAGGGTCAACCGATGGGGGCTGGCCGGCTCCGCTTCGTTGTGGACCCAAACGTCGGAACCGATGATCGGCTTAATGCCTTCGGCCATCGCTGCCTTATAAAACTTTACCAAGGCAAACAGGTTGGATTGGTCAGTGACCGCCACGGCGGGCATGCCCAGCTTGGCGACTTGTTTGACTAATGGTTTGATGCGAACCAAGCCGTCCACCAAAGAATATTCGGTGTGCAGGCGAAGGTGGACAAATTGCGATGTCATCGTAGGCTTTTGCGGAATGGGGTCACTGCGGATTTAGGGCAAGAACGGTGAGGGGTGGTTTATGCTGTCTAGTTTACCACTCTAGGCGGGTTTTTTTTCAGTGGTCTGGGGTGTTTCAGCAATTCTCACAAGGCTAGAACGCCGTCATTCCGGCCGGGATGACCACTGCCATTAAGTTTAGCCGTCATTCCGGCATGGACCGCCGGAATCCAGATTGCAGGGATGCCAACAATTCATGCCATCCTTGGAGCCTAGGTTCCGGCGATACCTGCCGGAACGACGAGCTTTTTCTTAACTTAATGACAATGACGGTCTCCGTGGAAACGCCTCCCGTAACGATCCGCATCGCATACCGCCGGAGCATGGGATGGAGAACATAGTTTGGATTTTCTAGTCAATGCAAAGGTGCGTGAATGATAGAACTTCATTAACATTTGATTTTGATAGGAAAGCATCCACTGACACAGCAATGACCACTCGCAAGGTTTCTGATACAGTCTATATCATGAACTTTTACCGTTTCAACGGTGTGAATTGATATTCAAATACATGACTAAACCGCTATGACAACGAACGAAAAACGCCCTTCTGGACTCGATCAGCCTTTGACCGTTGGCAATGCGCTTAAACATGACAGGCTTGGTCGGAATGGCTTCGCCCGACAGGCGGCAAATGCACTAAGACAAGTAACACAGGAAGCCGGCTTTGCCATCTCGATTGAAGGTGCTTGGGGCAGCGGTAAAACTTCCGTGCTTGCCATGATCGAGGAATTGTTGAAAAGCGGGGACGGACCTTCACCAATCGTAAGCGTTCACCCCCCCCTGGGAGCGTGGGCGTCTCGCCCGCTGAAATGGAGGCCAAGATGGCCGCGCTGCCGGGAAAAAGCGGGGGGGGGTGAACGCTTACACCTGATTAGGAAGATGTTTCAGCTAAACCCAAAACGTCGTCGTTCCGGCATGGATCGCCGGAACCTAGGCTCCATGGACGGCGCGGGCTTTGGGGCATCCCTGCAATCTGGATTCCGGCGATCCATGCCGGAATGACGGAATAGCTGAAGCATCTTCCTAATCAGGTGGTGTTATGCTCCAGATTGCAGGGATGGTTCGGTGTTGTAGGGACGACCGGCCGGTCGCCCCTACATGGCAGACACTTGCTTAACGCTAGGCTAATCCGCCGTCCACTGCACCAAACCAAAATAAGAAGTGGCAAGCACAAGGACTCCGAAGACGATACGATACCAGGCAAAAACGGTGAAATCGTGGTGGACGATATAGCGCAATAATCCGCGCACCGCGATGAAGGCACTGACAAAGGCGGCCAGGAAACCCACGGAGATCATGCCATAGTCACCTGCCGAGAGAATTTCCCGGTGTTTGTAAAGATCGTAGGCGGTGGCCGCGAACAAGGTGGGAATGGCGAGGAAAAATGAAAACTCTGTCGCCGCCTTGCGCGACAGGCCAAAAAACAGGCCACCGATGATAGTTGCCCCGGAACGGGAAGTGCCGGGTATGAGTGCGAAGCATTGAGCCAAGCCTAGTTTTAAGGCATCCAACCAAGTCAAATCGTCCACCTCGTGGATGCGGATAGTATGCTTGCGGCGTTCCGCCCAGAGGATGACGAAGGCACCGATGATGAACGCCAACGCCACCGACACGGGATTGAATAAATGGGCTTTTAATGCTTTGCCAAACAACAGTCCCAAGACCGCCAAAGGAATGAAGGCTACACCCAAATTCACAGCGAAACGCCGCGCTGATTTTTCCTTGGGCAGTCCGCGCAACACAGCGAAGATTTTCGCACGATACTCCCAGCATACCGCTAAGATGGCCCCCGACTGGATGACAACCTCGAACAGCTTGCCTTTTTCGCTGTCAAACCCGAGCAGGCCTCCGACAACTATCAGGTGGCCTGTGCTGGAAACAGGAAGGAATTCGGTCAGTCCTTCGACAATGCCGAGGATGAAGGCGTGGAACAGAACAATGTAATCCATATAGATTTCCGAAAAGTGCATATTATTACCTGATATTACGCAACTGTGTAGATCGTAGCCCGGATGGGGTAGGGGCGACCGGCCGGTCGCCCCTACTCATCCGGGTTTTTGGTCGCGTTCCCTCGGATTTTGCCCGCCAGGCGGCTCCACCCGGTTTAACGATGGCGTTGTTATTGCCTATCCAGTAGAATGTCTATGCTTTTGACCCGTCAGCCATTCTCACAAGGCGTAAGCTCTAGGGCTTGTCACACCAATCAGTTCGCCGCACATGCATGTAGGAGATGGCTTTAGCCGCCGAAAATCGCGGCCTTGATCATCCTTCAGCCCAATGGGTGGGTTTGTGGAGTGCGGCGACTCGTCGCCGCATGGTTCGGAAAGCGGCGACGAGTCGCCGCACTCCACAACGGGTGGGCTGAGCGATGACCAAGGCCCAAAATCGCGGCCTAAAGACCTCTCCTACGAGTACTTTGAGGCTATTTTTCACAACTGATAGGTGATGAGGGCAGTAGGTTGCCATGAAAGTACGGCATCCAAGTAGGGTACGCTGTGCGTACCATTGTAAGCCCTTGAAGGTACGCACAGCGTACCCTACTTGTTATGGCTTTCATCTTCGGAGGTGCAAACCAATTTGCATCAATGTTGGGCAAGGGCCGCCCATTCATTGAATTGTAATAGAATAGTAATAAAATTAACGGTCGATTTTTAATTTGCGACTAATTGGTAGCGATTTGTCCCCCACTAAATTCCAGCAAACTATTAAACTAGTTGGAGTTTGACCGTATGCGAAGGGTTCATGTAAAGCCTTCGGAAGAGGAGCTTTATGCGCATTTTTTTATTGCTTTTCCTGATCTGCCCCATGATGCTGGTCAGTTCGGCGCGGGCCGAGGTGGCCGAACCGGCACCGCGTGCGGACGATCAATTCGATGTAATGAACTGGCTCACTGACCAGGGACTTCATAACATCAAAGAAGAAGCTTGGAATGCCTATGGACAATTTACTTATATCGTCAGTGCAAAAAGTGCTTTTTCTGCCCCATACACTAACCTGAATGGCAGCACCAATTCGTTATTGCCGTCTGCGGAACGGAGCTATACCGGCTCTGCCACGCTCTATCTAGGGGCTAGGCTTTGGCACGGGGCAGAAGCCTATGTTGTGCCTGAACTGATTGCGGAAGAGGCGTTGTCGGACCTAAAGGGATTGGGCGGGGTGATACAAAATTTTGAGTTGCAAAAATCGGGTGCCAAAGACCCGCGCGTTTATTTATCCAGGGCTTACGTTAGGCAGATTTTTGGTTTTGGGGGTAAGCCCGTTCACTTTGAGTCTGACCCGATGCAATTGGGTGGAACTGTGGATAGTCGGCGACTGGTGATAACAGCGGGTAATTTCAGTATTTTGGATTTTTTTGACAAGAATACATTTTCCGGTGACTTGCGCAAACAATTTAACAATATGGCGTTTTTGACGTATGCCGCGTATGATTTCGCCGCCGATGCGAGAGGGTACACCATCGGGCTGGTTGCCGAATATTATCACGACGATTGGGCTGTGCGGGCAGGTCACATACTTCCCCCTGCCGATCCCAACCAACTGCCGCTCTCCTTCAAGCCATTCACTTTTTTCGGCGATCAAGTTGAGTTGGAGCATAAGCATACGTTATTTGACCAGCCCGGCGTGGTGCGGGTGCTAGGGTATAGAAACCGTGAGAATATGGGCCGTTTTGACGATGCCCTCAATGCCTATCAGGCCAATAATAATCTGAATGCCACGAACTGCCTTAGTTTTAATTATGGTTCCAATAATTCCACCGCCCCCGACCTGTGTTGGGTGCGCAAGCCAAATTTAAAAATGGGCATAGGCATCAATATGGAGCAACAATTATCGGATGATATCGGCGTGTTTTTTAGGGGCATGTACTCGGATGGCAATACGGAAGTTTATTCTTATACCTCGACTGACCGCTCAATTTCCTTGGGTGCGCTGATGAAGGGCTCTCGCTGGGGACGGGGTCGGGATTCTGTGGGGATTGGTTATGCGCAAGGATGGTTATCCAGATCGCATATTGCTTATCTCAATGCGGGTGGCATTGATGGCTTCATCGGGGATGGAAAAATAAATTACGCGCCTGAAATGGCAATAGACTTGTTTTACAGCTTCAATGTATTTACCTCCCTTTGGTTTACCGCCGATTACCAGCATATTGAAAACCCCGCTTTCAATGCTGATCGCGGCCCGGTCGATATCTATTCGGTCAAAGGACATTTTGAGTTTTGATGGTTTCTG
>QJPH01000273.1 GCA_003242955.1 Candidatus Methylumidiphilus alinenensis | reverse complement strand
AGTTGCCCGGCTGGCCGAACAGTTGGGTTTTACAGAAACCCAAGTCATGCACTATGCCCTGAGGAAGCTGGCTTCGGAAGTGCTGCCCGCTTATGAAGCCGACGACGGCGAGTTGACCCCCGGGCAATTGACCGCGATCAAGCAAGCCGAACCGCAAGGCCGTGTTAAATCGGTCTCATCCAGCCTGTTCTGATGCCAACGCCTTGGTGGCCCTCGCCCGAAGCGGGTGAGATTGCCTGGTGTCATTTTCCGCAAGACCAGTTGCCGGAACCGGGGCCGAAGCCCAGGCCCGCCTTGGTGGTCAAGGTTTTTGACGACCATGCGCCTAGGTTTTATGTGTTGGTCGCTTATGGCACCAGCCAGAAGGCCAACCAGCTTCGGTCTGGCGAGTTTCTGATTTCCAACTTGGAAATGGCTGCCTATCGTTTGGCGGGCCTCAGCTACCCGACCAAATTCAGCTTTCATAACGTGGTGGAGCTACCATTCAATGACCAATGGTTCAAACCCCCGCCCCATGCCCCTTTCGGGCAAACCCCAAAATTGGGCGTATTGCACCCTAGTCTGATGCGGCGTGTCCAAGCCGCCTGGGAAGCCGCGCAGCCTTGACAGCCCTTGGATGACATGTAAGCGTTCACCCCCTGCCTTTTCCTTGGAGCGCGACCATCTTGGCCGCGATTTTGGCGGGCGGGACGCCCGCGCTCTCGGGGGGAGTGAACGGTTACAACGTGCTGGGGTGTCCTGTTCTAGATCAATAGAAATCGATACCATATGCAGCTTGTCGCCACCCTTGGCAAGCTTTTGCTGGACCTGGGACTCAGATGCGAGAGCATCGGACAGATGGCCGCACAGGAAGTAAAGATAAAGCTGACCATCACCGGACGCCCGTCGTCTAATTCCTTAGGCAACGAAACAATGGCCTCATCTTGGCGCACCAGTGTTGCTTCAGGGAGACTGTAGACTGCCTCTGAGCGCATGAAGCCGCCCCCTCCTGTGCCGCGAAGCACAGGCCCGCCGCTAGGGCGGCGCAAATGAACACGACGGCGAACCCGAGAAAGCAGGGGCGTGGGTTCGTCTGTCTAGGTGCTGAATTTTTCATGCGCGAGACTCTGTCAAGGAACAACCCAGCCCGATTCGGCGATCAACTTGCCGTCGTCACCAAAGTGAACGATATATGCGCCTTTGGAGGCAAAGCGCTGCCCAGGCCCTAAGCCCAAATGCGGATAAATTGTGGTGCTCCCGTGCAGGGTTGGCAGTGTATGCGGCTTCCCTAGCATTTCGCGGTCCCGCGCCTGTTGCTCAGACTTCATGCCTTCGGCTTTACTGAGCATACTCTCGGTTCTTTCCAAAAAATAATCGCGATAGAGGTTGTCCAGCATCCCCGCCACCGTGTCAGTCAGGAAATTGACCGCAAAGAAAGCCTCTGCTTGCAGCGGTTCGTCCACCACCGCCAGCCCCCGCATCGTGAGCCAAGAGTGGAAATTGGCTGTTTTTACCCAACCCCTCGATTATGCCGTGCTCAGAATAATCGAGGGGTTGGGTAAAAACAGCCGACAGTAAACCGAAATTTGTCGCAACGGGTATTTTATGTTTGTGTTAGCATGTTCAACCGCATGATGTTCCTTAATCCGCCTTGGGCTTGATCAAACAGGCATCCAAACGGCTGAAGCGTCTCGACGAGCTTAAAGCTGTGTGCTTTCCCCATGCTTAATTATGAAGGCTTCTCGGCCCCTTGCTTGTGGCTTGAAGTCTAGAATTTAGAAATGAGTTCTGCTAAACAAATAATAACAATGCCACATCACATTTTGTTGATACAAGAAACGGGGCTTGACCTGCCGCCAAGCAACGCGATATCCCTTGATGCCATAGACCAGCCCCGGCAAATCCTTGCCGCGCCGAAGCCGCAAGCATGGCACCGTGGCTGGGCGGATAGTCGCAAAGACGAAACCCTAGTAGGTCAATTTGAGCGGCAGGCAGAACAGACACCGTATAAGTTCGCTGTCATCCACGAAGACGAGAAACTGAACTACCACGATGTTAATCAGCGCGCCAACCGCCTAGCACATTATTTGCGGAGTTCTGGGGTTGGCCCGGAGACACTGGTCGGCATCGGCCTACCACGTTCGCTGGACTTGCTTGTCAGTATGCTGGCGGTGTTTAAGGCAGGAGGTGCTTATGTCCCGCTAGACCCTTGCTATCCGGCGGAACGCTTGCGGCACATGCTGGACGATGCCGGTGTCCGCTTGCTATTAACCCGCACAGGGCTGGTTGCCCATGCGGGGAAAACCGTTTGCCTGGATGCACAGGCAGACGAAATCAACACCCATCCAGCCGACAATCCCCTCAATGATACCCAGCCCAGCCATCTGGCTTATGTGATTTACACGTCAGGCTCCACCGGCAAGCCCAAGGGTGTCATGGTTGAGCAAGGCTCCCTTACTTCATTCGTACAGGCTATTGGCGAAGCCTACGCCATTTCTGCCGCAGACCGCGTCTTGCAGTTTGCATCCCCCAGCTTTGATGTGTCCATTGAAGAGATATTCCCGTGCTTATGCCGAGGCGGGACGCTGGTAATACGCAGCGAGGAAATGTTGGACACCGTCGCTAAATTTGTGCAGAAATCAAGGGAACTGGCACTTACGGTATGGGATTTGCCGACGGCCTATTGGCATCAGATTGTCAACGAATTGACGCGTGACCAGATCACCCTGCCGCCCAGCCTGCGTTTGGTGGTGATTGGCGGTGAGCAGGCCAACACCAATCAGGTGCGCCAGTGGCAAGAAAAGCTTGGTTTGCATCCGCAACTCATCAATGCCTACGGCCCCACTGAAACCACCGTGGAGGCAAGCGTTTACCCAGTCTCATCCTGGCTGGGCGAGAACAAGCAACTGCCAATCGGGCGTCCGTTAAGCGATGCCCGGTTTTATATCCTGGATGAAAACCTTCGACCCGTCGCCGACGGGGAACCGGGGGAATTATATATCGGTGGCAGCGGTCTGGCGCGCGGCTATCTGAACAGCCCTGAGTTGACGGCAGAAAAATTCATCGCCAATCCATTTGCCTCACAAACCGGGGAACGCTTGTACAAAACCGGCGATTTTGCGCGTTTGCGTGTGGATGGCAATGTCGAATTCTTGGGGCGCATTGACCATCAGGTAAAGATCCAAGGTTTTCGCATCGAACTGGGGGAAATCGAAGCCGTGCTTGCAACCCATCCGCAAGTGGCAGACGTTGCCGTCATTGTCCGCGAAGACTACCCCGGCGACAAGCGTTTGGTGGCCTATGTCGTCGCCATGCCGGGCTTGGAAAATGTCACCGGCACATTGCACTCTTTCCTGAAAGACAAGCTGCCGCATTACATGATGCCCAAGGTTTTTGTGCCGCTGGATACCATGCCCCTGACCGCCAACGACAAGCTTGACCGCAACGCCTTGCCGGCACCCGACGCGGGCCGCCTAAATCTAGCGGAACGTTTTATCGCGCCCCGCAGCACAACCGAAGAAAGGCTCGCCGCCATCTGGGCAGAAGTGATTGGCATCGGCCCCATCGGCGTGCTGGACGATTTTTTCATGCTGGGCGGACATTCCCTGATTGCCGGTCAGATTTTATCGCGGGTGCAAACGGGGTTCGGCCTTGACCTGTCTTTCCGTGACCTGTTGGAAAACTCCAGTCTGGAAGCTTTCGCCAAAGTCGTTGAACAGCGGCAACCGAATCCCGCTTCCGAGCATGAAGTGCGCATGGTTCCGATGCCAAGGGAAGGGGATTTGCCGGTTTCCTTCGCGCAGGAACGGGTGCATTTTATCGAGGAACTGGCACCCTCCATGACGGCCTACCAATTCCAAGAAAGCCTGCGCTTCAAGGGACCGCTGGATATTGCCGTGCTGGAGCGCGCACTGGGTGAAATCATTCGACGCCACGAAATCTACCGCACCACGTTTCAATCGGCCAACGGCAAGCTGGCCCAGGTTATTCATCCCGCCTTTGCCGTCGAACTGCCTGCCGTGGATTTGTCCCCGCTTCCGGAAGCGCAACGCGAGGCTGAAGCGGGGCGCTTGCGTCATGAATTTGTGCTTCTGCCTTTTGCTATTAGTCAATTGCCCTTGGTTCGCTGGCAACTGATTAGGTTAAGCGAAACAGAACACGAGTTAGTGCACGTCGAACACCACATGGTGCATGACGGCTGGTCATTCAATATATTCTTGCGGGAAATGCTGGCCATCTACACTGCCTTTGTTCAAGGCCGCCCCTCTCCATTTCTTGCGCCGCCGCCACAGTTTGCCGATTTCGCCCATTGGCAGCGGCACTGGGCCGAGGGCGAAACCGCTCGGGCGCAACTGGCGTTCTGGACCCAAAAACTGGCGGGCAGCCCACCGTTGCTGGAACTGCCGTATGACCGTCCACGCCCCCCGGAACAAAGTTTCCGTGGCGGAATGGAGCGGATGGAACTGCCGCTGGGCTTGTGCAAAGCCTTGCGGACATTCAGCGCACGGGAAAAAGTCACTCTGTTCATGGGCATGACTGCGGCTTTCCTAGTGCTGATCCACCGTTACAGCGGACAGGACGACCTGTGCATCGGCTCGGGAGTCGCCAACCGCCGCGCACTGGAAACTGAAGGTTTAATTGGCATGGTGGTCAATAACATTGTGTTGCGCACCGACTTGTCGGGCAATCCGACCTTCAACGATTTGCTCAGGCAAGTACGCCACGTCACGTTGGAAGCCTACGACAACGAAGACCTGCCATTTGACAAAGTGGTGGAAGCCTTAAAGCCGATACGCAACCTCAGTTACAACCCATTGTTCCAAGTCATGTTTAGCTTCCACGACGCGCAACTGCCGGATTTGAGTAAAATTCCGGGGGTTGATGTCAGCCTTCATGAAACCGTTAGCAATCACTCGGCAAAGTTTGACTTGGATGTGGTGGTGATTCCCCGTTCGGAGCAGCGTCTGGGGCAGCATTCCAGTAAAGCGGCAGAGACTCAGGAGACTGACGGCATCACCTTAGTCTGGGAATATAGCCTTGACTTGTTCGACCCAAAAACCATCCGGCGCATGATGGATGCGTATCAGACGGTGCTTGGGGATGCCTTGCAAAACCTTAACGCACACTTATCCGAACTGGACGTGCTGACAGCGCAACAGAAACAACAACTGCTGCATGATTGGAATCAGACTTCCGCGCCCTATGCGACCGGCACGGGCTGCATTCACCAATTATTTGAAGCCCAGGTTGGGAAAACGCCGGATGCAATCGCTGTTCTTGACGGGCAACGCCGATTGACCTACCGCGAGTTGAATCGGCAGGCGAACCAGCTTGCGCATTATTTGCTTGCTTCAAATATTGGCACGGATGTGCTGGTTGGCTTATGCGTCGAACGTTCGCTGGAAATGGTCGTCAGCCTGCTCGGCATTCTTAAAGCGGGTGGCGCGTATGTGCCATTGGACCCCAGCTATCCCGCCGAACGTTTAAGCTACATGCTGGATGATGCGCATGTTTCGGTATTGCTCACCAACAGTAAACAAGATCAGATCACGACACAACATCCGGTGCAGCGGATCTGCCTAGATACGGATTGGGAGACGATAGCGCAGTGCAGTGCCGATAACCCTGGGGTTCCGGTAAGTGCCTATCATTTAGCCTATGTGATTTACACCTCCGGTTCAACCGGCAAGCCCAAAGGGGTGATGGTTGAGCATGCCAGTCTGGTCAATTTCACGCTGGCAGCCATTGACCTCTACGGGATTGGGCCAAATGACCGAGTACTACAATTTGCCTCCATCAGTTTTGACGCGGCGGCGGAGGAAATTTACCCCTGTTTGGGCTGTGGGGCGAAATTGATATTGCGTCAGCCGGATATGCTGGATTCAGTGGCTGCTTTCGTCGGTTACTCTAAGGATTTTGGGCTGACGGTTTGGGATTTGCCAACGGCATACTGGCATTTGCTCACTCAAGAATTGGCCGATGGCAATATCGGCTTGCCCGACTCTCTGCGTCTGGTCATTTTGGGTGGCGAACGTGCTTTGCCGGAGCGCATCCGGCAATGGCTGGAAAAAGTTGGCCCTATGCCAAAATTGTTGAACAGCTATGGCCCGACAGAAGCCACCGTGGTGGCGACTGCGGGTGATTTGACTGCACCAGACGTATTGTTGGAAGGCCGGGAGGCCCCGATTGGCCGCCCCATCGCCAATGTGCAAACTTACATTCTGGACAGCCACGGCCGACCAGCCCCCATCGGTGTCTCGGGTGAACTGCACATTGGTGGCATTGGAGTCGCTAGAGGGTATTTAAACCGGCCCGAACTGACGGCGGAAAAATTTATCGCCGACCCCTTCAGCGAGAACCCTGCCGCACGCCTCTACAAAACCGGGGACTTGGTTCGGTATCGCCCGGATGGCAATATCGAATTCCTGGGGCGCACCGACACGCAGGTGAAAATAAGGGGGTTGCGCATTGAACTGGGAGAAATCGAAACTGCCCTGAACCAACACCCGGCGGTCATGCAGTCCGTCGTCACGGTACGCGAGGACACGCCCGGCAGCAAACGCCTGGTTGCCTATCTGGTTGCGCAACGGCAAACCACGCTGGATAACGAAACTTTGCGGCAGTACCTGACACAGAAACTTCCGGTCTACATGATACCCACGGCTTTTGTCATGCTGGACGATATTCCCCTGTCGGCAAGCGGCAAAATAGACACCAAAGCCTTGCCGCCACCGGAACATAGCCCGGCTGAAAGCGGGCGGGGGGTGCCACGCAACGAGATTGAGGAAAAACTGGTCGCGACCTGGTCGCAGGTGTTGGGGTTGGCGTCCGTCAGTATCCACGATAATTTCTTTGAATTGGGCGGTGATTCGATCATCAGTATTCAGATGCTTTCCCACGCCAACCGGACTGGGTTGCAATTTACGCCCAAGCAATTATTCCAGAATCAGACCATTGCCCAGCTTGCGGCAGTGGTGACCCAGGGAGGAGGCCGTACAACAATTGCCAACCAAAGTTTGGCAACTGGCGATGTTCCCCTGACTCCCATCCAGCACTGGTTCTTCAAGCAACACCTGCCGCAGGCGCATTTCTTCAATCAGTCCGTCTTGCTGGAATTGCCCACCCATGTGGATGCGGACGTGTTAAAGCAAACCCTGCGGAGATTGTTGCAACAGCATGATGCCTTGCGCCTGCGTTTTACTCGCAGCGACGATGGCTGGCAGCAAACCCATTCGGCGCTGGCTGGCGACATTCCTTTTACAGTGATTGAACTCCCCGCAGGCACTGCCGAACAGCAAAAGTCAGCAATCCGGCAGGCGGATGCCGGTCTGCAAGCCAGCCTGGATTTCAGCCTAGGGCGAATCATGCTCGCCGCCCTGTTTGTAGGCGGCCATGCGCAAAGTCGGCATCTGCTGATCGTGGCGCATCATCTGGTGGTCGATGCCATTTCCTGGCGTATCCTGCTGGAAGACTTGGCAACGGTTTACCAGCAACTAGAGGGTAATGAACCCGTCCAGTTGCCCGCCAAAACGACTTCATTCCAAGACTGGAGTCTGCGTTTGAACCGCCATGCCCAATCCGCCGAGGTCATTGCGGAACTGGATTATTGGGGAAGAACTGCAACAGTTAAAGCACCCCAAGCTTTGCCAGTTGATTACAACGATGCCGATGTGTTCAACAATATCCGTTCAGCCGATTATGTGACGTTATTTCTGACCGAAGCGGAAACCCGTGCCCTATTGCAGGAAGTGCCAGCGGCCTACAACACACAGATCAATGATGTGTTGCTGACGGCCTTGTCCCTGTGCATCCACGGCTGGACGGGGCAAATGGCACTGCGCGTCGATCTAGAAGGCCATGGCCGCGAAGACTTGTTTGATGACATGGACTTGTCGCGCACTGTCGGTTGGCTGACCAGCCTGTACCCCGTGACGCTTGAACTGCCATCAACCCATCCGGGAGAGGCCATGAAAGCGATTAAAGAACAACTCCGCGCTGTACCCAAGCGCGGCATGGGCTACGGCATGCTGCGTTACCTCAATCGCGATGCCGAGATTCATAACTACATGTCGAAATTGCCTGAAGCAGAGTTGAGCTTTAACTATCTGGGACAATTCGACCGTGTGACTTCCGCTTCCGGTGATTTTGCCAACATGGCGGAATGGAAGTCGGATGCAAGCCAGCAAGGCCAGCGCAGCCACGTGCTGGCGGTCAGTGGCCTGATCGGCGACAACCGACTGGAAATACGCTGGGAGTATAGCAAAAACCTGCATCGGCCAGACACAATCGAAAAACTGGCACAGGATTACCTGCAAGCCTTGCGCAAACTGATTCTCCATTGCCAGTCGCCTGGATCTGGCAGTTATACGCCATCCGATTTTTCGGCCCGCAGCCTGAGCCAAAATAAGCTTGATAAACTCGTATCCAAGCTCAAGACAAAGAGATAAAACATGATCGAAAAAGTTATTGAAGATATTTATGAACTGTCGCCGATGCAGCAAGGCATGTTGTTCCATACTTTGTATGAGAGTCAATCCGGGGTTTATTTCGAACAGCTACTATTGGAAATGCAAGGCCGCCTCAATGTAGAGGCGCTGCAACAGGCTTGGTTGGATGTCACGCAACGCCATTCCGCGTTGCGCAGTTCCTTCCATTGGGAAGAAATGGATGAAACGGTGCAAGTCGTCAGCAAACAGGTTGAATTGCCTTGGGTGATGCTTGACTGGCAAACCGACTTGGCAGCCGGACAACAGGATAAATTAGATGCTCTTTTACTGGCTGACCAAGCACAGGGTTTTGCGCTCGACGAAGCGCCGCTGATGCGTTTTACCCTGATCCGGCTGGGCGAAGAATGCTGGCAACTACTCTGGAGCCACCACCATCTGTTGTTTGACGGCTGGTCCATGTCGATCATTCTGCATGAAGTGATGGCCATTTATGAGGCCCGCCAGCAGGGCATCACGCTACACCTGAACCCGGTGCGCCCGTACCGGGATTTCATCCTGTGGCTACAGAACCAAGACCAGGCGGCAGGCGAGGCTTTCTGGCAAAGCAGATTGCAGGGTTTTTCTGTCCCCCCACCCTTGACCATCGGCCTGCCCGCCACTAAGGCCCCGGCAACACTGGCTGTCCCTGCGGAAGCATCGGTTCGACTGTCGCTTGCCGTGACTGGGCAATTGCAGGCGCTGGCGAAACAGCACCATCTGACCCTGAATAATATCGTGCAAGGTGCCTGGGCTTTGTTGTTGTCAAAGTACCGTAATGTGCAAGATATCGTGTTCGGGGTTGTGGTTTCCGGCCGCCCCCCGGCGATGAACGGAGTGACCGCCATGGTGGGGCTGTTTATCAATACCGTGCCTCTACGTGTGCAAATAACGCCCGATAGGCCTTTGATGGCTTGGCTGAAAGGCTTGCAGACCGAAGCGATGGAGCAGGAACCGTATCAGCAGGTGTCATTGGCCGATATCCAGAAACTGAGCAACGTACCCCAAGGCGCAGCCTTGTTCGACAGCATAGTCGTCTTTGAAAGCTACCCCTTTAAAGATGAGCCGGCCGCCGGGCAAAGCATCAGGATCACTGGCTTCAACAGTTTGGAACGCAGCAATTACCCACTCAATCTGATCTGCATTCCAGACCAACAATTAAAGTTTTCGCTCAGATACGATGCCGCACGATTCGACAGCGAGGCAATGCACCGTCTGCTTGGTCACCTGACCACATTATTGCAAGGCATGGCGGACAA
This sequence comes from Candidatus Methylumidiphilus alinenensis, assembly GCA_003242955.1. GTDB lineage: Bacteria > Pseudomonadota > Gammaproteobacteria > Methylococcales > Methylococcaceae > Methylumidiphilus > Methylumidiphilus alinenensis. The sequence continues at coordinate 438 of QJPH01000273.1, read as the reverse complement.
CCCGGAAAGCCAATTGCGGGATTTATCCCTGCTAAGTGCCGACGAGCGGCGGCAATTGCAAGCGTGGAACGACACCGCGACGGATTATCCCCGCGATAAAACCATTGTTGATTTGTTTGAGATCCAAGTGCAAACAACGCCCGACAAGCTTGCCGTAGTCTTTGCGGAACAATCCCTAAGCTACCGCCAGCTAAATGAGCAGGCCAACCGGCTGGCGCATTATCTGCTCGGTCTGAAAACGCCAACCGGGGCTGGGTTACTAATCAACAATCCGCTGGTCGCCATTGCGGTCGAACGCTCACCTGACATGGTCGTTGGCCTGCTGGCGATTCTCAAGGCCGGCGGGGCGTATGTGCCGATAGACCCGGGCTACCCACCCTCCCGCATCCAGTACATGTTGGAAGACAGTTCGGCACCGCTGTTGCTGACGCAAAGCAA
>QJPH01000440.1 GCA_003242955.1 Candidatus Methylumidiphilus alinenensis | reverse complement strand
TGCTGCGACCAGAACGTCTAGTTTCACCGACTCGGTTTCCTTCCCTGCACTTTCCTCCAATAGCGTACCCGCCCGTCGTCGATATGCACGAAGCCATTGGGCCGGTCCGCATAAAAGCCGACACCGCCCTGGTGGGCCAGCGCGGCGAGGTTGCCCAAATAATTGACCGGGATGCCGTCCATGTGGATGTCCATCGCATGGAAACACCCGTTTGCATCCTGTTTGTGCAGCGAAGCCTTGGCGCCGCCGCACGCCGAGTGGGTGAATTTCGTGCGGAACCCCGAATGCACCACGAAGGGCCGGTGTATCTGGTAGGCCGCGAAGAAGGCCTGCATCCAGGCGGCGGTTTGCAGCAGCCGCATTGACGCGGCGGCGGTCTGGCCCGCCTGCGTGTCGCGCAGCAGCCAACAGGCCTGCCGGTAGCCCTCGCCGGATTCGATGTCGATCAACCCCCACTCCTTGTCCCGTTGCAACCACAAGGCACGCGGCAACGCCTCGCCGGACAGGCAGGGCAGCGGGGCTGCCACTATGGAGGCGGCGGCCAGTTTCAGGAAATCCCGTCGGTTTAACGGCATCGGTGTCGTCTCAGTCAGTGGGGATGGAGTGGTTTGCCAATGATGGGAAGCAAGGATCGCACACCCTTTAGATGAGTTCTCGCAAAAACCCCTGCAAGCGGATGCCAGGGTTTATTGTGGCTCCCGCCGCCGCAATCCTTGATCATAAGCTCCCAATAGTTGATTGGAGCATTTGATGGCAACCTACTTTCGCCCCCTTCCGGCAATTTTGATCTGCGCCCTGCTACTGGGCTGTGGCACCCATCCGTCCAGCGTGCGGGAGTCTGCACACCGCCACCTTGGCCCGGTCAGCCTGCATGATGCGCTGCTCACATTGGGTGGCAAGGCGTTTCTGGTGAATGTGGATTACGTTTACCGGAGGGTCGGCTACCAAGTGTCGTCCTCCTGCACAGGGAACCAGCACTTATGAACCCGAAACAACCGAAGCTGAAAAGGGTTGCGGCCCTTGTGGTCGCCAGTCTCCAGTTGCTGTCTTGCGAAAAGAAATCGCCGCCCAAGCCAAGTTGAATACATTAGGCCTACACAAGGGAATTCTTCTTTTGCCCAAGATAACGTTGATTGGGATACCATATGCTGATTGGAAGTTAAAATAAAGCTTTCAATGAACGACTCGTAACGATGGCGCAAATATAGGAATATAAAGGCTGCAACAGGAAATCCAATATTTAACCGCGTTATCGGCGGGCATATTTTTAGTTTGATATTCAATCCGAATTTTCAGCCATGAATGACATCACCCAGCACCTACGCAAAATCCGCCAGTCTTGCGATCTTGGCCCGCTGACCGGGTCAGATTTGGACACTTATTGGGTGGATACCGACGATGCCCGCGATCCGTTGCGCAGTGTCCGTGACAATTTGCGGCAACGCTTGGAAGACCGCGAAGACACCAAGATTCTATTCTACGGCCACGGTGGTTCCGGTAAGTCCACCGAACTGAACAAGCTGGTCAAGGAAATGGACGGCGAGTATCTCGTGGTCAATTTCTCCGTCCGCGAAGAAATGAACTTGGCCGACATCAATAGCGAAGACATTATTCTGGTGATGATGGAGCGGCTCGCCGCTATCGCCGCCGATGCCGGTCTGGATGTGGATACGGAAGCACTAGAAGGGATCAACGACTATTTTTCGACGTTCACCGAAACGCAAAAGCAGGAGAGCAAGCAGTCGGTGGAGGCGAGCGCGGAAGCTAACGTTGCCACGCCGCCAATTCTGACGGGGCTTATCAAATTGTTGGCCGGGTTTAAGGCTGAGGTGCGCTATGAAGCGCGTAGCGAAACCAGCCGCGTCGCCGCCATACGCAAACGCCCCGGCGACCTCATTGCTTATGCCAATTTGCTTGTCAATGCCGTGCGCCAAAGCTTGCCGCCGGGACAGCGCCTACTGTTCATCGTTGAAGATTTGGACAAACTCGATATTGCCCGCGCCCGGCAAGTGTTTGTCGAAAACTCGCTGACCTTGGTGTCCATCCACACCAACATTATCTACACCATTCCCATCTTCACGTTTCACTCGCCCGACGCAAGTATCTTGCACACCCGATTCCACTCCAATTTGTCGTTCCCGATGATAAAAGTCACCGGGCCGGACGGCCTTCGCGCCGAAGGCTTCGAGGTGGTCAGGGAGATCATCACCCGCAGGTTAGGCCAAGACGCTTTGACCCAAGAAGCCCTAGATACGCTGATCGAAAAAACCGGAGGTGTCTTGCAACACGCCTTTGAGGTCGTCGTCGGCGCGACCTTGTTGCGCAAGGCGTCGGTGCCTTTGGGTGTGGAACAAATCAACCATAGCTTGCAACGCAAAAAAGGCGAATTCCTCACCGAAATCACCTTGCCTTTCGAGCCAGTGCCGGGGCTGGAGCGGCGCGAGCAACTCTACGAGCGGCTGAAACAATGCCTAGGCGAACAAAAAGCCGGTAAGCCCTGCCGTCCCAGCGGTCAAGCTATCGACCAAGTGTTGCTGAAATCCTGCGCCCTAGTGGAATACAACGGAGATCGTTGGTTGGGTGTACACCCGCTGGTGCAAGAGATTTTGACGGAAATCGGCTGGGCTTGAAGCAGTGAAAATGACAGCCAAGGCAACTGTGGACGACATCGACATTCCCGAAGAGGAATGGTCGATGCTGGTCAACGCCGTGGCTGAACCCGTAAAGCAGATGATTGCGATAGAGGCTAAAAACGCCGCCCAGTTCGCTGAAGTCGAACACCGCTTGCAAAATCTGGCTGGAACTCGGCTCGTGTTGCCGCCAGCCGTTTCCCCCGGTGAAGAATCACCGGAAGCCGTGTGGAAGAGGTGCGCCCAGCAACTCACCTCCTCGCCTATGGCCGCACTTCCCTTGCTGATTGTCAGCGTCAATGCGTGGCCGGAAGACATGCAGCAACGCCGCCAGTTGGCTGAATTTTGGCGCGGCATGAACCAATTGCGGGAAAATTGGCACGAACTGCCAGCCCAGGTCATTTTCCTGCTTAGTCCCGCCGCCTATGAACATCTCACCCTGAATGCTGACCACTTGAAACGCTGGATTAGCCTGAAGCTGCGCTTGTGGCCAGGTTCCACGGATTTGGCCGTATTGGCAAGGCCGGGGAAGCCCCTTCGCCGTGCGCCAGGCAATTTGCAGGCGTTGCTGCGAGCAGCGGAAAAACTACCAAATGACCAATTGAAGGCGGCGCTGGAGGCCGCAGAAAGGCTCCCGCATGACCGTTTGATGGCGGCGATAAAAGCGGCGGAAAGTTTTCCGAATGACCAGTTGAAGGCGGCGATGGAAGCATCAAGCTTCCCGCAAATGCCTGACGATCCTTATATGCGCATAAATCGTTTACATATTCTAGCAGATCAGGCAAAAAGGGTTTACCGAACGCAAAGCGAAAACCCCGTTGAACTTGTGCGACGCTATTACTTACCACTAATTTCAGGGTATTTAGCTTTAGGATATCGGGAAGAAGCGATGTTTTGGCGAAAAAAAATCAAGAATAAATGGGTTTTGGATGAACAGGAAAACCGAGTTTTGCGCAACTTGGACTTCAAACTGAAAGCGAGCGACTACTGCTACGATGTATCTCTAAGCTATAACCGCAAAGATTTACACTCAGTATCTGAATTGTCGAAATACTTGCAAAAGCAAGGGCTTTCTGTATGGCTGAGTGATGATGAACCGCTGTCGGGTCTGCCTTGGCAAGATTTGTTGGAAATAGGCTTCCGAGAGTCGCGGAGCGTGGCTGTACTAATTGGCCAGGATGGGCTTGGGCCATGGGAAGACACAGAAGTGCGAACTGCTTTAGTTCAGGCAGTGAAGGATAATTGTCCGGTGATTCCTGTATTATTGCCCGATGCGCCAAATGTTCCGCATTTGCCATTCTTTCTGGCTGATCGGACTTGGGTTGATTTGCGTCCAGCTATTACAAAAGAAAATCTTGGTAGGCTTGTTTGGGGTATTACCGGAAAAAAACCTGACTGAAAACCATATAAATCCCAAGCTGTTCGGCAATATCGTCGTTACCAGCGCCGCCTGCCCGTGTACGCCCTGCCCGCCAACCGCATCTTGGGTCAGACCGCCAGTTGTTTCTCGGGCTGGGCTTCCGCTGGGGGCAGGAGCACACCCAACGGCTGCGCGACACCGAGCGGCCCTGGGCCAGGCGCTACATCCAGCCCAACGCCCTGTACCGCTTTGCCCGAAGGGCCGAGATCGCCTGGGAGAAACATCCCGTGCTTGCGCCGTTGACGGGCTGGCTGGGGGCCGACGTCTGGTGGAACCCGGTCCGCCCGTTGCCGGACGTGGGCGGCAAGCCCGCCATCCATGGCGTCGCTGCCCGTGGCAGTGCTTCAAATAAAGCTCCGAAATAAGGCCCGGCCTGGTGCCCTTGGGCGACCGCGTCGGCCACACCCTGGTGCTTGGCACCACCCGCGTCGGCAAGACCCGGCTGGCCGAAATCCTTACACCTAAGGATATTGCAAGGGGCGACGTTGTTCCAAGTTCGACCCCAAGGGCGACGCCGACCTGATGAAGCGGGTGGTGGCCGAGGCCAGGCGGGTGGGCCGGGAAAACGCCCTGTACATCTTCCAGCTTGACTTCCCCGAAAGCGCAAGGGGATTGTCTATGTCGGCCTGGATGCCTTGAGCGACTTCACCGTCTCCGCCGCCGTCGGCACAGCCTCTTCGCCGACCTGGTCGCCCTCTTCGGCACCAAGCACGGCATCGACGCGGGCGTCCCCGAGGCGGTGCGCGACCGCAGCAAGCCGAAGCTTTCGATTCACGCCGACGAGGTGAATGAAATGATGAACAACCCGTGCCCCGCTGCCGACAAGGCGGGCGGCGCGGGGGTGCAGGTCACCGCCTACACCCAGACCTGGTCGGACGGCCCGGCTAGTCTTAGCTGCCTAAGGCCGGACAGAGGTGATGGGCACAACAATTCGCTGATCATGCTGCGGGTGAGGGAACTGGAGACGGCGGAACTGCTGACCAAGCAACTGCCGGAGGTGCAGGTCCATTCGATGACGCTGGTGTCAGGGGTGACCGACACCTCCGACACCACCCTCGACGTGGACTTCACCTCGACCAACCAGGACCGCATCAATGTCGTCGACGCGCCGATGCTGGTTCCGGCCGACTTGGTGTCATTGCCCAAGGGGCAGGCGTTCTGCCTGTTGCAGGGCGGGCAACTTTGGAAGGTGCGCTTCCCCTTGCCCGACACCTCCGCTGACCCGGCGATGCCGCAGGATGTGCGGCAGGTCGCCGAGGGCATGCTGGACAAGTACAGCACCGCCGACCAGTGGTGGGTGGGGGCCGACCCGCTGGCGGGGAACGCCCGTGGCTGAGGCATCCCGCCCCGTCCCGCCGCCCAAGCGCGGGCCTTTGGGAAAACTGGTCGCGGCCCTCTTGGCCTTTGCGTTCTGGCTGCTGCTCGGCATGCTTGGCAACATATTGTTCGAGTGGGTGTGCATGAAGATGGTCTGGCCCGGCGAAGGCCCGGCGCACAGCGTGGCGATGGTCGAGGACGAACTGCGCGGGCTGGAGGCGGAATTCGGCGAGGGCATCTTCATCCGCCACCCTGCGCTGTTTGCGCGTAAAATAGCCACTAGATATTTATAACGACCTTCCAATGAAAACCGACAGCCTTTTCTACCGTTTGCTGCAAGCCGAGCCGACCCTGGCCTTTGAACTGGCGGGGGTGGACGTGCCACAACATGAGGGTTACAGTTTCATCTCGCAGGAAATCAAACAGACGGCGTTCCGCTTGGACGGCATTGCCGAGCCGCCATCCGACCGGCCCGACGCGCCAAGGGGCTATGTCGAAGTGCAGTTCCAACCTGACGAGGATTTTTATCCGCGCTTTTTCAGCGAAATCCTGCTCCACCTCAGCCAATACCCAAGCCTGCATCCTTGGCAAGCCGTGGTCATTTATCCTAGTGCGGCTGCCGAACGCCACTCCCCGGCGACCGCACCGTTCCTTAACTTGCCCAACTTGCACCGGGTTTATTTGAACCAATTGCCGTTGCTCGACAGTGCCAACCCCAAGCTGTGGCTAATTGCCTTGATCGTCACCGATACCGCGAAGATCGCCCCCATCGTGCGGAAAGTCCAAGCCCATCGGGAAACCCAACCCGCCGACGGCATAGACTGGCTGGAATTGCTGGAAACCGTGCTGGTCTATAAACTACCTACATTCACCCGCGAGGAGATACAAAAGATGTTTGGCCTAAATGATGTTGATTTGAAGGCAACCCGGTTTTATCAAGATGTGTTTGCAGAGGGCCGCGTGGAAGGCGAAGCTGCCCTGTTGCTGCGCCAGATGGAGCGCAAGTTCCACCCACTGCCTGAGTCCGCCCGCCAACGGGTTACCAGCGCCGATGCCGAAACCCTGCTGGTGTGGGGCGAGCGCGTCCTTGATGCCAAAAGTCTTGATGAGGTCTGGGGGCATTGAGGCATTTGTCGTTGGCAGCGTAGCCTTCAAAGCCCGAAGGGGCTTGACGCGCCGTCTGCAACGTTTGAATTCCGGCACGGTGTCCGCAGTTCTGCCATGCTCCAAACGTTGCGATGGGTAAATACCTCGTCGCGCTTCGGAAAGCTTAGTATTTCGTTACTTAATTTCATTGTGCCATAACCAATATTTAAATGTAAGGTAATAAAAAATATGTTGACAGACATGCCCTGTTATAATTGCAAATATGGAATGAAGCCAGCTTTCTCTTACGAGAATCATATCAGGCTTTTTTCTGGTTTATGCGTTTAGATTATTGAGAAATCCACAATGAAATTAAGCACGGAAATTGGAAAACTTCCTTGGACTGGCGCACCAGTAAAAATGATCCGTCATCTGGTAGATCATTTTAGAACCACTATTCTGGGAGAAGATTCCCGTTACATGCCTCAATCCACAACTTTATTCATCGACAATGGGATTGACGAACATCAGACTAGCGAATTTTTAGAAACGATGGCGTTAGAATTGAAAAAGGAATTTCATATTAGAAAAGAGCGGGAGCGAACTTTTATTGAACTCGATTTGTTTACGCCATCGGAAATCGAGGCATTTCTGACCCACCACACGGAAGCACAATCATGGGCTATTCATTACGGCATAACTGGCGGTCTTGGTGTCGAGCGGGCCAGTGTCCGTACCCGTGATGTCCCTCGTGGAGTCATACCCTGTTCTAGCATGAAGAACCATGGGGTAGCGTGGGCACCTCTTGAAAATGAAATGGAAGTCTGGTTGGCTACGTCGCGAAAGGATGGGCAGGAGTGGGATTGGGATTCAGACATCGGTCACGAATCGGGCCATGCGGCTTTCGCGCCCGTCCCACTTTTCGTACAATCTGCCAATTTATTGAAAGGAATGCTGCATGTCGATGGATTGAACTGTGCCAATGATTTGCAACCCCGGCATATCGCCAGGATCGTATATGCCTTTTCTGAAATCGCGGTCGTCGCCATCCGGGGTGAGCTTCGGGAAACTGCTACGGGAACGCCCATTGGACAAAAAGAAGAACTATTGGCCTTGCTCCGATTTTCCCATGAACTGATGCCGACATTTGGATTCGACCGGGCGATTTCCGTTTACGAGCAAACTTCCGGTTGTCTGGACATGAAACATGGCGCGGAGATTTATGAAGTTGCGACCCCTATGATGCGGGTAATTCCCAAATTCAAGGGTATGATGAAATCATTCTTGGCACCTTCCGTAACTGAGTTTCGAGAAATATTTTCCTAATTCAGATAAATGGATTTCCTGTTTATTCCAATAGACATTCCCCTACACGGTTGTAAATCGATTCAAACTCCGGAGTAGCGAGTTGGTGATGGTTTCTAGGGTTCGCCAAATCCGATTTAATTTCGCCGACTATTCTACCGGGCCTCGCCCCTAATATAATAATCCGATCACTCAGTAGAACAGCCTCACGAATATCATGAGTTACCAGTATGGCTGTGGTATTCGTTTCGAGAATAACCTGTAGCAGGAAAGATTGCATTTTTTCGCGTGTCCGCTGATCTAATGCCCCCATGGGTTCGTCCATTAATACGACTTTGGGGGAAACAATCATGGTACGGGCCAGTGCCATTCTTTGCCGCATTCCACCCGATAGGGCTTTTGGGTAATGATCCGCGAATTCGGTTAAGCCGGTTTTTTCCAGCCATCGTGTAATCCGCTCGTCTTCTTGAATCGGGTTTGATGGATTCAGGCCGAAAGCAATGTTCTCCCTGACTGTCAACCAAGGAAACGCCGTATAGGCTTGAAATACCAAGCCACGTTCGGGTCCGGGGCCGGTAACAAGTTCCCCGTCGTACAAGACGCGGCCTGAGCTTGGGATATCCAAGCCCGCTGCCAAGCGCAACAGAGTTGTTTTTCCGCATCCTGAAGGGCCGACAATGGACACGAACTCGCCTTGCTGGATGCTTAGGGAAACATCCCCGAGAGCCACAATCCGCTGTTTTCCAGAACCGACGAATTCCTTGGCGATATTTTTGAATTCAAGAAGTGAGCTTTCCATCGTCATACCCAGCGGAATAGCCTTGAACCGATGATGCGAAAAATGAGATCGGTCAAAAGCCCGAGCAGCCCGATAAATAGTATGCCGGCAAATACGTTAGCCGTTTCCAGATAGCGTTGTGACTGGACGACAAAATACCCTATCCCGCTATTCCCGGCCACCAATTCCGCCAATATTAAATAAGACCAAGCCCAGCCGGCAGAAATCCGCAAATCCTCCCAAATCGCTGGCAGCGCCCAGGGTAAAACAATTCGCCTGACAATTTCTGCCTTGGATAAGCCAAAAGTTCGACCCGTTTCGATCAATTCGGTAGGTGTCGATGCGGTATCTGCTGCAATAAGCAATACCAGAGGAAAGGTCACTCCCAACATGATGACCGCAACTTTTTGACCATCGCCGATGCCGAACCACAGAATGCAGAGCGGTACGAAGGCTGCGACAGGGAGATAGCGGGCGAATGAGCATACAGGGAGTATCATTTTTCTGACGAAAGGATTCTGGCTACTTAACAATCCGAGAGGGAAGGCTATAATTACAGACAAAAGAAAAGCAAATAATATTCGAATTGTGCTAGGCACAAGTTGTTCTTCAAAAAACTGTAATGAGAGTAGTTTAAAGAAGCTTTTTAGGGTTTCAAAGGGTGAAGGTAGAAAAACGGAATCCACTAGGCCTAAAAAGGCTATGAGTATCCATGCAGAAAGCAAAGCTATTGCTGCTATCATGTCGATTAGTTAACTAGAATTAGGTTATGCAGTATGCCTACCAAAAAATATATCACTAATTTGTTCTGGTGAAAGGCTATATGGCTTTAGTTTTTCACTCAACTCGGTTTCTAGGTCATTTAGGAAACTCTGATCTTCATACAAATCGTAGTGAATTGAAGGATTGAAAATTCGTTTTATCGATTTTGCTGGATCCTTGCACAGATTACCGATTTCTGTAGCTATTTGAACAGCTTTTTCATTTCTGCACCATTCAATGAATTGAGCTTCGGTTTCATCGCTATATGGGCATTTTAAATAGCAAATGGCATATTGTGAGCGATTGGCGTTGTGGATACAATAATGGATGCCAGGCTTGTCTAAAAGAAAATAAATTCTTAGATTGCTTTTTATTGTTTCTATGTTCTTGTCTGTGCTTAACGGCGATTGGGTCTCGATAAGATGTCCATCGATTTCGACTTTTATTGTTATTGATTCAACTCCAACCAAAGCCGCGATGAGATCGGCAATTATGCAAAGCGTATTCCTATCTTTGTCAAAAACATATTTATAAGTGATTGTTCCGTTAATCATATTGGACATAACTTGTTTTGCAAATTCCTTTCCTGTTTCAAGAGGCTGTTGAGAGCGAACAAAAACAATAGAACTTCCTTTTACTAAGTTTCCGTTATCAGACTTAAGTGATTCAAGTTTTATAAGTTCGCCTTCAGTAATAATTGGTCGCTTCAAGCCTCTATTCACATGCAATGTATTATCCTTTTTGAATTCCTTTAATGCTTGTCCTATTGCGTCAGCCGCCGCTTCAAGGGAATCTTCTGATTTGACAGTATCAACACTGGATTCAGTAAATTTAATATACTCCAAACCTTGAAGGTCACTGGGAAGCAAGTCTTTATCAATCGATGTCAACAAAAAGCAACGAGAAAGATTTGGCCCAAAAGAACCAGC
>QJPH01000335.1 GCA_003242955.1 Candidatus Methylumidiphilus alinenensis | reverse complement strand
ATTAACCTAAGCGGAGTCATTCGATGGCATTAATTCAACTTATTTATGTCAGTTCATTAAGCGATATAAAACTGGAACACGAAATCGGTAAGGTTTTGGAATCAAGTATCCGCCATAATAAGGAAAATGCCATCACCGGCATGTTGCTGTATGCCAATGGCAATTTTTTACAGGTTTTGGAAGGAGAAGCAGAAGCCGTGGGGGAGACCTTTACCCGAATCTGTGCCGATCCCCGTCACTATGATATTATCCGCCTAATAAGTGAGCCGATTGCAGATCGGCATTTCTCGCAGTGGAGCATGGGTTACCAACATCTCAGCGAGAACTATCTGCGCGAGTTTCCGAATTATGCGCCTTTTTTTAAGTTTCACGCCAATGACGAAGCAATTCGCGCCAAACCGGGAATTGCCTTGGAATTGCTTCGCCAATTTAGCATAGACAATCGCTGATAAAAATCGCCAGCAATGGCATGAACATTAACCCCTAAACCGAAGCCGCTAGCGCAAGCCTGCGGCTAGATGCATTATGGCCAAAGAAGATTATTACGAACTATTAAGTGTCCCTCGCAATGCCAGCGACGATGAAATCAAGAAGAGCTTTCGTCGCTTGGCGATGAAGTACCACCCTGACCGTAACACTGGCAATCCCGAAGCTGAAGAGAAATTTAAAAAGGTCAAGGAGGCCTATGAAATTCTGTCCGACCCCAAGAAACGCTCAGCTTATGACCAGTTTGGACACGCCGGGGTTGACCCCTCCATGGGCGGTGGGCAACATGCCGATTTCGGCGATATTTTCGGCGATATTTTCGGCGATATTTTCGGTGCCGGGGGCAGGCGCGGCGGTGGCGGTGGGCGCAGCCGTGCGCAGCGCGGGGCGGACCTTCGTTACAACCTTGATTTGACCTTGGAAGAGGCAGTGGCGGGCACCGATGTCAAAATTCGGGTGCCAACTTACGTTTCTTGCGTTAGCTGCGGTGGCAGCGGCGCGAAGAAAGGCACCAGCCCAGTGACGTGTTCGACCTGCCAAGGCCATGGTGCGGTACGCATGCAGCAGGGGTTTTTTGCCGTGCAGCAAACATGCCCGGCTTGTCGGGGCACGGGCCAGCAAATCAAAGACCCCTGCGGGACTTGCCGCGGCCAGGGCCGGGTGCAGGAAACAAAAACCCTTTCGGTCAAGATTCCTCCCGGCGTGGACACGGGCGACCGCATCCGCTTGGGGGGGGAGGGCGAGGCAGGCGATGCAGGTGGCCCACCGGGCGACTTGTATGTACAGGTCAACGTCAAGGAACATGCAATATTCACCCGTGACGGTGCTAACCTTTATTCCGAAGTGCCTATTAGTTTCCCTGTGGCCTGCTTGGGAGGTGAATTGGAAGTCCCCACTCTAGACGGCAAGGTGGCGTTAAAAATTCCAGCAGAAACACAGACCGGCAAACTTTTCCGCATGCGCGGCAAGGGTGTCAAGCCTGTGCGCGGAGGACCTGTGGGTGATTTGATTTGCAAAGTGCATATCGAAACTCCGGTCAACCTTACCCGCGAACAGATTGAACTGATCAAAAAACTGGACGAGTCACTGGTCGGTGCTGAAGATACACACAGTCCTCAGCATCAAGGCTGGTTGGACGGGGTGAAGACATTTTTCGACAAGTTGGGATTATAAATAACTGAAGTTACGAGCGTTGGTACTCAGCAATTCCCATTAGGCGTAAACCGTAGCGACAAGGATACTCCGAATACATCCAGCGTCCAAGCTACTTGGAGCTTGTCGAAGGTGATGGCAAGCTTCAATTTATGGCCGAGCTAGTAGAATTTGCTTTGCTCTTAACGTTGCGTCGTTGCGTGAAACATTCTTTTGCCTTTCTTGCAATGCGGCATGTCATTCAATGGGCAAAGGTTTTTTTGTCTCACGCAACGACGCAACGTAAAAGCGCAAGTGTTGGGTGAGATGGCAATGGGTATGTTGACAGTGACGGGCCTGACCGGTTTTTCCGCCAAAAACACTCCATTTGACGACAAGGGCGCAATATTTTATTGCGGATTGCACCTTATACCGTGAGCATGGGCTTACTTCGCCGGAAACGCTCACTAAGGTGGGCTTATTTCGGCCAACTTTCAGGCTTTAACATCACCCGTGCGTAACATCAGTTAAGAAGGCGGACAGGAATAATCCACCTTCTTTGGCGTGTCAAACTCAGGCTATCCAAACAGACCTTTCTAGCCGCCGTTCAATTGTGCCTTAAACGGTGCTGCCAGTTTGAATCGAACCGATTTGGATGCAGCAATGGTGATTGGCTCGCCTGACTGCGGGTTGCGCCCAGTCCGCTCGGCGCTTTCCTTCAACTCGAAGATTCCAAACCCTGGGATCGGCACCACGTTGCCGTTGGACAGTTCATTTCTGATGGTTTCCCACAGTGCATCCGATAGCGCCTCTACGTCGGCTTTGGTTATATCGGGGCGTTTATCGGCAATCTGAGTTTTGACTTCATCAATCAGTTCTTGCTTGGTAAGGCGTTTGGTCATGGTTGGCTCTCCTGGATGGGGTCCCCGCTTCGCCGCTATTGGCGGGCGGGCTGATAATTATAGATGCAAAGGCTACGGATCAATAACGGCGTGGATCAATTTTTTCGGCACATGGTGCGGGATGTTGGAGATAAGCTAAACGGCGCATTTCCCGTCGCCCTTGTGTGACGCTGTCTAGTATAACTCCACAAGTAAAGCTGATGGCGGAAAGAATTGCCAATCCAATAATCGACATAGCCGTGGGCAATCTTGGCACCAGCCCTGTGTTCAGGTAGGTTTCAACAATTGGCGTTGCTAGGGCAATGCCAGTGATTGCGAATAATACGGCAAAACTGGTAAAAAACAGCAAGGGACGCTCAGATTTCAAGAGCCGCACAATCATCACCAAAATGTGAAAACCGTCCCTGTAAGTTCGGAGCTTGCTGGTTGACCCTTCAGGCCGTTCCTTGTAAGGTGTCAAGACTTCGATTACAGGCAAATGGAGTTGCAATGCATGGACAGTCAGCTCGGTCTCAATTTCAAAACCCTTTGCGTTGGCTGGAAAACTCTTTACATACCTTCGGCTAAAAACCCGGTATCCAGAAAGCATGTCGTTAAATCGCTGTCCGAAAATCCACGAAACCATTGATGTCAGCATCCAGTTGCCAAAACGGTGGCCGGTACGATAGCTTTCCTTGCTAGACGACAGGCGGGCGGCATTGACCATGTCCAACTGGTTTTTTTGCAGTTCCTCGACCAGGCTTGGGGCAATCGACGCATCATAGGTGTCGTCACCGTCTACTAGGACATAAATATCCGCGTCCACATCTGCAAACATCCTTCTCACTACATGCCCCTTTCCTTGTAGTGGCTCGGTTTTTACGATTGCGCCGGCAGCCTTCGCAATTTCTTTAGTTGCATCGGACGAATTGTTGTCATACACATGGATAGTGGCTTGTGGCAGGGACTTTCTAAAATCCTTGACAACTTTATCAATTGCCACGGCTTCGTTAAAACAAGGCACGATGACAGCGATTCGAACATCGGTTGAAGTGGGCATAGTATTATTTTCCAGATAAGGGTAAGCGACAAAGGACAATCGTTGAATCAATTCGAGAGTTTAGGTGTTCGCAATCGCCTAAGGTGGCAATGGGATACTTAAGATACTGATTGACCACTGCCGCGCCGTGATTGACTTCGGAACTGTAAGTCAGCAGATACAAGTTTTCCGCTGAGTCTGCAATGACCGATCTGATGCGATCAGTCATCGCCGTATTTTGGTTTGGATTGAGAAAGTTTCCATCGACACGCACAAAGCGGACAGGCGGTGGAAAAAATGGGATTACATAGGCCAGCGGATTGTCCGAAGATACAAGCACTACAGCTTTATCCTTCAATTGACTTGATGGAGGGTGTACGCCAAAGAAGTCATCTGACCAAGGTGAGCGACCCCAGTCAGGCACTCTCGTATTAAATACCAAAAAAAGCAGGCATAGCATAAGCGACGCTTGGGCAACCCTGGATTTAGTCAAGCTTCCAACAAGCGCAACCAACGCAATCGGTGATAACAGTTCAACACAGATTAAGTAGCGGTAAACACCAAACAACTTGAGTAATACGATGTAGGTGACCCATAGAAAAATCAGCAGCCAAACTAAGGAAAGATCAGGTTTCGAGTGATCCTTAGGCTCTGACCTTTGGCTTGAGTATCGGCTTACCAAGGAAGAAATAAGAAGATACCCACTAGCAAAAAGAGTGGTTATTAATAAAGCGGCTACCCTAAAGTCGCGAAAAGAGAGTTCATTTCCAGCATGCTCTCTCAAGGTGAATCTAAACGGGAAACTGATTGCCTCCCAAGCCGATTTCGGAAAAAAGCGAGAGTCAAATAAATTAAAAGATGGAAAGAACGGGGATTGAAAAAAAGCATTATAAAATGGAAACAACGGATTGCCATAATGCTTCCAAAGAAACCACATCCAAGGTCCAGCGGCTAACAGGAGGCCTGCCAGCGCGGCTAAACCAAATGGGACAATGCCCCGGAATCTTTTCAGCATGCCAACTTGGACTACCACTATCGCCATTCCCATTCCAATGGCGTAAAGGGCAAAGGTTAGTTTTAGGCCGGTTGCGAGACCTAACAAAAAACCGGACCCAGCCAAAGATTGCAGCGAAATACTCGTTGTGCCTAGTTTGAAGTTAGGCCATGCCCGCAAATAAAGATAAACTGCGCCGAGAATGAATACGCTAAGGGTCAGGTCATGATAAGTCGTCCCGACTTCGGAAGCGGCGGCCGCCCCCCTGACACCGACTAATGCACAAATTGCCGCCCACAAAGCGGGTTTCGGAAAGCTGATGCGGGCAAGAAGTTCCCTGCCAATTAGGAATAGTAGCCAAAGGTTCAACCCATGCCAAGCCCCCATGACAATGCCGAACACGCGGGGCGGGAAGTGTTGGATGAGCAGGAATGGCAGCAAATCAAGTGCCGGGTTCAAATAAGATTGTGTTTGTCCTGGCGCAATATCATAATCTATACGACCTGAAAAAAATGCATAGGCATTGTAGTAATGATAGTTTCTAAGGTCCCAGTTGGCATCCTGTCCCAGCAAGAGCGACCAAATAGCAAAACCTAGCAAAGACGAGGCAAGGACGAGTGGCGATGCGTTCCTCGTTATTTTTTCTTTAGATAAACCCCAAGTTGACATTGGAGACAATTCACCAGTTCTTTTTTCCATTGATTATCGTTTTGGTAGCGTGATGGGTCTATAATAATATAAAGGGGCATGCCCAACAATGTTGTTTCGTTTTCATGTTTTGAGGATAGTGCAATGGCAGACCAACCATTAGTAGTCGGAGACAAGTCGCAAAAAACCTTGTTGCTGGTGGATGACACGCCAGAAAACCTCACCGTGTTGGGTGAGATACTCATGCCCTTCTACCGGGTTCGGGTTGCCAACTCGGGGTTGCGTGCATTGCAAGCGGCGGTTACCGAACCGCGGCCTGACCTGATACTGTTGGATGTGATGATGCCGGAAATGGACGGCTACGAAGTCATCACCCGCTTGCACGCCAATCCTGAAACCCATGAGATTCCGGTAATCTTTATCACAGCGCTGGATGCCACCGAGGATGAAGCTCACGGGCTAGAACTCGGTGCCGCCGATTTTATCACCAAACCTGTGCGTCCGCCCATTGTGCTGATGCGTGTGCGAGGTCAACTCGAACTGAAGGATGCGCGTGATCGGATGCATGATCAGAATATTTGGCTGGAAGCCGAGGTCAAGCGCCGCTTGCGGCAGAACCAAATGATCCAAAATGTCAGTATGAGGGCTTTGGCCAGCCTTGCCGAAGCACGGGACAACGAGACCGGCAGGCATATCCTGCGCACCCAAGGGTATGTCAACATACTCGCCCATGAGTTGGCTAAATTGCCAAAGTATTCGAGTTTGCTGACCCCGGAGACCATCGAAAGCTATACCAAGGCCGCCCCATTGCATGATATCGGTAAAGTCGGCATACCGGACCGGGCGTTATACAAGCCGGGTAAGCACACGCCTGAGGAGTGGGAACTCATGAAAACCCATGCCAAGATCGGCTCTGATGCCATATGGCGGGCAATTCAGGACGAGGAAGACCAGGTCGGGCTGGATTTTTTGCACATTGCCATGGATATTGCCCATTATCACCACGAAAAATGGGATGGTAGTGGTTACCCGGATGGCTTGGTCGGGGATGAAATTCCGCTTTCTGCACGTCTGATGGCACTGGCGGATGTGTTCGATGCACTGGCATCCAAGCGTGTCTACAAACCGGCATTCAGCATCGAAAAGTCGACGGAAATCATCCTTCAAGTTCGCTGTAAGCACTTCGATCCTGAGGTGGTTGATGCTTTTGTGGTACGACGGGACGATTTTTGCGCCCTCGCCGATCGCTATCGCGATGTGGAGGAGGCGGAAGATTAGCTCAGTAGGCCGGAATAAGCCCGTTCACGGGCGTTTCCGGCAAGAGCATCGCCCGGCTTACTTCGCCGGAAACGCCCGCCGGGGCGGACTTATTCCGGCCTACGTCTGGTGTCATGCGTAACATCAGTTACTTTAGATCTGACTTTATGAATATCTTTGATTTTAGTAGCACTGCAGTAACCTCCTCCTTGCTATTGCTATTGCTATTGGCGTTTTATGCTTTCCGTTTCCGATTCCTACGCCAAGAGGCCGAACTAAATGCCGGGCGGTTGGAGCAGGAGCGCACACGCCTGCGCACCCTGT
The DNA here is from genome assembly GCA_003242955.1 of Candidatus Methylumidiphilus alinenensis. Taxonomy (GTDB): domain Bacteria; phylum Pseudomonadota; class Gammaproteobacteria; order Methylococcales; family Methylococcaceae; genus Methylumidiphilus; species Methylumidiphilus alinenensis. The sequence goes on along the minus strand of QJPH01000335.1, from coordinate 3,510 downwards.
TGCGGACCATACCCGACTTGGTGTGGCTAAAAGACATGGACGGGGTTTTCCAGTTCTGCAATCCAAGCATGGAAAAATTGTGTGGGGCAACCGAAGAAGAAATTATCGGCAAGACAGATTACGACTTCCTTGACCAAGGCTTGGCCGATTTCGTCCGCGAGCGCGACCGCATTGCCGCGCAAAGCGACAAACCCGTCACCAACGAGGAATGGTTGACTTCCAAGCACGACAACCGCCGTGGCCTGTTCCAAACCACCAAAACGCCGGTTCATGATGCGAACGGTAAGCTCATCGGTGTGCTAGGGGTGGCGCGGGACATCACCCCACTGCATAAAACGCAGATTGCACTAGACAAGCGCGTCAAGGAATTGGACTGCTTGCTTGCCATTTACCGCGCAACCCTAGATACGCAAAAACCACTCCCTGAGGTCTTGCAGGCAGTTGCGGAATTGCTGCCGTCGGGCTGGTTGTATCCCGAATTCACCGTAGCCAGCATCGAATGGGAGGGTCAATGTTACGCAAGCGCTAATTTCTGCGATTCGGTTGTCCAGCAAACTACGCCGATTATCATCGGCGACGAAGTGCGCGGCAGTGTCAGCGTTGCCTTTTCGTTCTCCGAAAAATGGCAGATGCCATGTCCCAGTGAAGGATGCCGGCTGCTTGAAGCAGTGGCCGACCGGCTGGCAAGCATCTTTAAGCATCGGGCCGATGAAGAAATGGCTAAGAGACGTGAAGAAATTTTCCAGGCTATCGTTTCGCAGGCTTCAGAATCAATCGCCCTGCTAGACCCCGTGGGTCACCAATTTGTCGAGTTTAACGATGCGGCTTGCCAAGATTTGGGCTACAGCCGGGAAGAATTCGCCTGTTTACAACCATCTGATATTCAAGCTGAATTCGATGAAGAAACGATGCGCCGTTTAGACCGGGAGATTTTGGCGACGGGTTCGGCACAGTTCGACACCTTGCACCGACATAAAAACGGGTCTTTGCGCAATGTCCATGTTTTTTTGAAAGCCATCCGCCTACAAGAGCGGGCATACCTTTCCGTGGTCTGGTCGGACATAACCGAACGCAAGCAAGCGGAAACTCAACTTCGGGAGAGTGAAGTCCGTTACCGCCTGCTTTCGGAAAACAGCAGCGACGTGATTTGGCTGTTTGACCTAGCCTGCGAACGTTTCGTCTATGTCAGCCCCTCGGTGGAGAAGTTGCGCGGCTACACGGTGGAAGAAACGCTGCAACAAACGATGCAGCAGACGGTTGCAGCGGAATCCTGGGCGAAAATCAACGAAGACATCCCCGCCCGTGTTGCGGCTTTCATGTCCGGGGACATGGCGGCGCTAACCAAGTCACGTGAAATTATAGTGACCTGTAAAGGCGGCGGCACAGTGTCGGCCGAAGTCGTGACTACCTTGATTGTCGATGCAGAGGGCAAGGTGACCCATATGCAAGGAGTGACACGCGACATCACGGAGCGCGTAGCGGCTGAAACTGCCCTATTTGAACGGGAATCGGAGTATCGCAACCAGTTGGTGAACTTGGTCAAAGAACGCACACAGGAACTTGCAGAGGCATTGGAGAAAATCAAAATCAACGAGGAACGCTACAGCCTTGCACTGGAGGCGAGCAAGGATGGCCTTTGGGATTTGAACCTAATCACCAACAAGGCTTTCTGCAATCCCGCTTATTTTAGAATGCTCGGTTATGAACCGGATGAATTCGGCGAATACACCATTAGTCAATTCAACGATCTATTGCATTCGGAGGATAGGTGGGGTGTGCTCTTGGTTCTCAAAGGACTCAAAGACAAATCCAGGGAATCTGTCGAAATCGTATTCCGTATGAGGTCCAAGGCGGGTTCCTACCAATGGATCATGAGCCGAGGCAAGGTTGTGGAGCGGGATGACCTCGGCAATCCGGTCCGTTTGGTGGGTACACACACGGATATTACAGAGCGTAAGCAACATGAGGCCATCTTGCAGGAAAGCGAGGGCCGGTTCCGCTCCATGGCGGATTCGTCGCCGATGCTGATTTGGATGTCAGGGCCCGACAAACTCTGCACTTATTTCAATAAGACTTGGCTGCGATTTACCGGCAAGACCCTAGAGCAAGAATCTGGGAACGGATGGGCGGAAGGCATCCATCCAGATGATATTCAGACGTGCTTGGATGTCTATTTTGGGGCTTTCGATCAGCGGCAACCGTTTGAAATGGATTATCGTTTGCTCCGCTTCGATGGCGAGTATCGCTGGTTTCTGGACTCCGGCAGGCCGCGTTTTGATGCCCGTGGCCAATTTCTTGGTTATATCGGTTCATGCGTCGATATCACTGACCGCAAGCTGGCCGAAGTGGAATTGTTATCCGCCCGCGCCGCCGCCGAAGCCGCCAACTTGGCTAAGAGTACCTTCCTCGCCAACATGAGCCACGAAATCCGCACGCCGATGAACGCCATCATCGGCCTGACCTATTTGCTGCAACGCGACATCACCGAACCTGCTCAGGTGCAAAGGTTGGAGAAAGTGTCCGATGCCGCCAAGCACTTGTTGAGCGTCATCAACGATGTGCTCGATCTGTCCAAAATCGAGGCTAATCACATCACTCTGGAGGAAAGCCCGGTCAACGTGGCTGCCATTATCAGTCAAACGCGCAATTTAATGGCAGATCGCATCGAATCCAGGCAATTGCGGTTGATTCAAGAGGTAGACTCGCGTTTGAAAACCTTGCCGCTGCAAGGCGACCCCTTGCGCATCGGCCAAATACTCATTAATTACGTTAGCAATGCAATTAAATTCACCGAGCGGGGTAGTATCACCTTGCGCGTCTTGTTGGTGGACAAGCAGGATGAAACCGTCGATCTCCGTTTCGAGGTGGAGGACACCGGCATCGGCATCAGCCAAGAACATCAGGGGGTAATTTTCAATGCGTTCGAACAAGCGCAGAGTTCGACCACACGCCAGTACGGCGGCACTGGGCTGGGGCTTTCCATTTCCAAGCGTCTAGCGCGCTTGATGGGCGGCGACACCGGTGTCATCAGTGTCCCCGGTCAGGGTAGCACCTTCTGGTTTTCCGTCCGGCTGAGACGCGGGCCGGCTTTGCAGCAACAGGCAGTGGACGAAGTCAGTGCCCACATTACCGGCGGGCAGAACATTCTGCTGGTGGAAGACAATGATATCAATCAAGAGGTGGCGAGGGATCTTTTGGAAAGCGTGGGGCTGAAGGTTGACATCGCCAACCATGGCGGCGAAGCGCTGGAAAAACTGCTAGTTGGTTCTTACGACTTGGTTTTGATGGACATGCAGATGCCAGTGATGGACGGGCTGGAAGCGACGCGCAAGATTAGGGCAATGGACCGTTACAAGAATCTCCCGATCCTCGCCATGACGGCCAATGCGTTTTCGGAAGACCGCCAGCGTTGCATGGAAGCCGGCATGAACGGTTATGTGGCCAAACCGGTCGAGGCCAAACTGCTGTATGCGGCGTTGGCTCGTTGGCTACCAGGAAATGGCAGGGCTA
>QJPH01000180.1 GCA_003242955.1 Candidatus Methylumidiphilus alinenensis | reverse complement strand
CCCGGTGCATTGCGCCAAGGCCGTGAAACGGTTTCTGGAAGATCACAATGTGTCGTTTGCCTTCCTGCCAGCCTATTCGCCCGAGCTTAATCCAATTGAAGAGGCGTTTTCAAAGATCAAACACTATATCAGAAAATGCAAGCCTAGGACGGAGGAAACACTTTTTGATGCCATCGGAAACGCTATCGCAACAATTACTGAGGATGATGTAATTGGGTATATCAATCATGCCGAAGAGTATTTACAAGTAACTGTTTGATATTAAAAATGCTGTAAATACAATTAGCTAGCAAAGCCAAGAGTCAGCAACCCTCTCCACCGGCCCCTCTCCCGCAAGCGGGAGAGGGGAGCAATATCAACGACTTAAAAGATGTGTGCATACGTCAGCCCACTGGGGGCGGGAACTGTTACCCAAGCTATGTTACTGGCCCTTCTTCGCCGGTTCCGCGATATTGGGTTGCGCGGGCGCGGCTGGAATGGTTTGGCCCGCTTTGCCAGAAAAACCGGGTGGCGGGTCAAACGCCACAATCAAGCCCATCACGATTACAAAAGCCGTGATTCCAGCGCCTAAACCGCCGATGTGCGCGGCGAGATTCCCCCTGCCCTGACGGATATGCCACGCGGCAGTCCTTTTCCAAGCGAAAACCACTGAAACCAATAGAACTGCCAATTCAATAGCATAATGCATTGATAACTCCCAAGTAACCCCGGCACTTCGACAAGCTCAGTGCGAACGGATCAATTATATTCAGAACGCCGCAGCTTTCAATCAAATGGATTGCGCAAGATAATGGTTTCGTTGCGGTCGGGTCCAGTGGAAAGAATGTCAACCGGTACGCCCACCAATTCTTCGATGCGCTTGATATAAGCCTTGGCATTGGCGGGTAGTTTGTCGTAATCGGTAATGCCTAGGGTGTTTTCTGTCCAACCGGGCAGGTCTTCTATGATGGGGTGGCACAAGGCGTATTTTTCAGCACCGGCCGGAACCGTGTTTACCCGCTTGCCATCCACCATATAACCTGTGCATATTCCGAGTTGCTCCAATCCGTCCAAAACATCCAGCTTGGTCAGGCAAATACCTGACAGACTGTTCAAGCGGGCGGACTTTTTCATCAACACGGCATCAAACCAGCCGCAACGCCTCGCCCTTCCAGTCGTGGCACCAAATTCCACCCCCCGGCTGGACAAATGCCCACCGATTTCGTCGGCCAGTTCGGTGGGGAAAGGCCCGTTGCCGACGCGCGTGGAATAGGCTTTGGTGATGCCCAGCACATAATCGAAATCCAAAAGCCCCAAACCGGTCCCACAAGCCGCACCCCCGGAGGTGGTATTGGAAGAAGTCACATAGGGATAGGTACCGTGGTCAATATCCAGCATCGCCCCTTGGGCACCTTCGAACAAGACGTTCTTGCCCGCATCGCGGTAGTTGTAGAGTAACTCAGACACATCGCCTAGCATGGGAATAATCTGTTCGCCAAGCGCTAGAGTTTCGGCCAAGGTTTTGTGGTAATCGAGTGCCTGCGCCTTGTAATAATGAGTCAGTATGTAATTATGGTAGTCCAGCAACTCTTTGAGCCTTTCGGCGAAGCTGACCGGATTTGACAAATCGCCAGCCCGCAATCCCCTGCGTGAGACTTTGTCTTCATAGGCTGGTCCTATGCCGCGTCCGGTCGTGCCAATCGCTTTGCTGCCACGGAATTTCTCTCGGGCCAAGTCCAAGGAGATATGCACCGGCAAAATCAGCGCACAAGCCTCGCTAACCAGTAGACGTTCACGCACAGGAACCCCGGCGCTCTCCAACACTTCAATTTCTTCCAACAGGGCTTGCGGAGAAAGCACTACACCGTTACCAATCGCACAAAGTTTCCCTTCGTGAAGGATTCCCGAGGGTATTAAATGCAAGACTGTTTTTTTGCCATCAATCACTAAGGTGTGGCCTGCATTGTGCCCACCCTGAAAACGTATCACGGCATCGGCTTGTTCGGTGAGCAAATCGACCAATTTTCCCTTGCCTTCGTCTCCCCATTGAGTGCCGATGACGACTATATTTTTACCCATTTTGATAATTCCAAATCAGCAGTTAATGTTTTTCACAACAGATTAAGGGGGAAAGCCCGTCATTAACCCCTACACCCAAGGCAATCACGCTATGAATTTGTTGCAGTCCGGCGCGGGGTAAAGCTCCCACCCACCCGGCTGCTTCAACAATTCAAACTGGCAACCCATGTCGGCAGAATTTGCGGTTTGTCCGGCAAGTTCGGAGATCACACGCCAGCCTTCCGCACGCATGGATGTGACTTTGACACGCAAAGCCTCATCTTCATCGCTGGGCGCGAAAACCGTCCGTCGACTAGAAACATCTCGATACGCCAGTTTGGCGAGGACTTTCAAATCGGCGCTGAAGCCAGTCGCGGACCTGTCTTGACCGAAAGGTTTGCCAATTCCGTCATAACGCCCCCCACGGGCGATTTCGCGTCCGTAGCCTTGCGCTAGCGCGGCGAAAACAATGCCACGGTGATAGTGGTAACCACGCAATTCGGCTAGATCGAAATGGATAGGCAAGGAGGGGAATCTGACGGACAAGGACTTGGCAATTGTTTCCAAATCGGCCAACGCCTCCAGCACCTGCCCGTTTCCCCCGGCCAGTAAGGCGTAGGCATCACCGATTACGCTGGCATCGCCATGCAGTTCAACCAAACCTGACAACATCTGAGTTGACGAGGGTGCAGCCGGGTTGGAGTCAAAGAAATCACGCAAATCGGGGGCGGACTTCCTTTGCAAGATATCGAACAGTTCTGCCTCTTGGGCAGCATTCAAACCCGCCTGGGCCACAAGGCCACGATAGATACCAACATGACCAAGATCAAGGTGGATGTTTTCCAATCCGAGTACAGAGAACATCTCTAGCATCAAGCAAATCACTTCTAGGTCGCTGGCACAACCGGCATGACCATATAACTCTGCCCCTACCTGTAAAGGGCTTCGGGTCTTTTCCAAGTGGTCGGCTTGGGTGTGCAACACCGTACCAAGATAACATAACCTAACAGGATTTCCCGGGCGGCTGTTGCGCGCATCAATTCGAGCAACCTGTGGTGTCATATCTGCGCGCACACCCATCATCCTACCGGATATTTGATCTATCAGTTTGAACGTTTGCAGGTCAAGGTCATGGCCAGTGCCAATCAACAATGACTCGATATATTCGATCATTGGAGTCATGACTAGAAGGTAACCCCAAGAATCAAAAAGGTCCAACACTTGTCTACGAAGAAACTCCAAACGTCTTGCCTCTGTTGGCAAGACTTCCTCTATCCCCTCGGGTAGCAACCAACGATCATCCGAAAACATAAAATATTACTTCGACTTCTTGAAATACTGGAAGAACTCTGAGTCCGGTTCGAGCACGAGGGTGTCGCCTTCGTTCTTGAATGCTTGCTTATAGGCGGTTAGGCTTCGATAAAACGAGAAAAAATTCTTGTCTTTGCCATAGGCTTGGGCATAAATTTCAGCGGCGGTTGCGTCGCCCTCGCCGCGTTTCAATTCGGCATCGCGATAGGCATCTCCAAGAATAACTTCTCGCTGCCTGTCGGCATCTGCACGAATACGCTCAGCCATTTCCGCGCCTCGCGAACGGAAGTCACGGGCTACACGGGAACGTTCGGATTCCATTCGGCGAAAAACCGAACTGCTGACTTCGCTAGGTAATTCCACGCGCATTATACGAATATCGGCGATGTCTATTCCTAACTTGCCTGCTGATGGGTTTGCAGCCGCTATCAAAAAATCGCGTATTTGGTCCCGTTCCGAGGAAACCACCTCGCGTATGGTTCGCTTGCTGAATTCATCTTTTATTGCTGACTGGATGATTTGTTCTAGCCTTATGTTGGCCTGGATTACATCACCTTGCACGGAGGTGTAAAACTTTGCTACATCATTGATTTTCCATTTGGCAAAATAATCAACGATGACATTCTTTTTCTCGGAGGTCAGGAAACGTTCAGGCTTGGATTCCAGCGTCAACAATTTGGCATTGAAAATCTTGACATCGTTGATCAATGGAATCTTAAAGTGTAGGCCAGGGGTGGAACTGGTATCTAGGATTTCCCCCAGTTGGAATTTGATGGCCTTTTCGGCTTCACCGACGGTGTAAACCGATGAACTACCTAGAACGAGCACCAAGAGCAAGGCCGAAACTATAATAACCGAATTTCTACCCATCATTGTGTCCTCCCCTCGCGACCACGCACAGTGGAACCCCGGATGTTTTTGACTACACTATCGGGCGAATCCTGAAAGGTTTGTGTGCTGTCGTTATCTTTGGCTGGTTCAGCCGAAACCCCAAGCCGTTGCAATTTATCAACGGGCAAATAGATCATATTATTTCCACCCTTCACATCCAGCAGGAGTGTGTTGGTTTTGCTTAGGATTTCTTCAATCGCGTCAATATAAAGCCGTGTACGTGTGATTTCCGGTGCCTTCTGATATTCCGTCAGCAGTTGCTCGAAACGCCCTGCCTCGCCCTTGGCTTTGGCAATCATTCTGAGCTTATACCCTTCTGATTCTTCCATCAGGCGAGCCGCAGCACCCCTGGCTTTGGGTATGACATCGTTGGCATAGGCTTCAGCCTCGTTTTTCAGGCGTTGCTCGTCCTCACGAGCCTTGATTGCATCCTCGAAAGCACTTTGCACCTCTTCGGGAGGTTGGGCATCTTTTATATTAACTGCCATGACTTGAATGCCCGCGTCGTACTGGTCCAAAATTTTCTGAATATCGTATTTTACCTCGTCGGCAAAACCGCTCCTGCCATCGGTCAGCACAAAATCCATCGTGTTTTTGCCAATGACACCGCGCACGGCACTTTCAGTGACTTGCCTCAGGGTCAGATCCGGGTCATTCAGATTAAATAAATAGGCTTTAGCGTCCTTTATTCGATACTGGACAGACAAACTCAGATTGATGATGTTTTCGTCTTGGGTCAGCATCAAAGCCTCCTTGGCAAAGGATTGCTGGGTTTGTTGGCGGATATTGGTACGATAACCCACTTCAATGAAGCGTTGCTGCTCCACATTGACGATAGCGTGCTTTTCAAAAGGGGCAGGCAAACGCCAATGCGGCCCCGGTTGGGTCGTTTCGATATATTTGCCAAAACGGGTCACCACACCCCGGTTGCCTTCATCGACGATATAGATACCCGTCAAGGCCCATATGACCAAAGGAATTGCCACCAAAAAAACCAGGAGGGTGTTTTTTGGATTTTCACCTTTTCCAATGCCTATGCCGCCGCCTAACCAGCCGCCCATCTTTTCTTGCAAGGTACGCATGACTTCTTCCAGATCAGGAGGGGTTTCCTGCTGATCCCGCCCGCTCCAAGGGTCTTTTTTATTACCGCCCGGTTCATTCCAGGACATTGGATGACTCCTGTTGTAGTTCAAACACGATGATGTATTCTGAGGTACATAGCTTTTAAAGACAGCCTATAAGGCAAAATTATCCGATAAATTTTACTGCATTACCGGCTGCATCCTATTCCTCATTTTTTTCCGGCATCCAATCCTTACCAAACTCCTTCAACCGCCGTTCATCCTTCATAGCCACTTCCACTTCCATCGTCCAACCACCGGTTTCATCTGCCTCGTCTTTCAACACTTTGGCGATTTCAAAAAGACGTGCCCGCAGAGCGGCGTCTGTTGGCGCCAGATGAAGCACATGCCTTCTGATCTCACCACCCAAACGGTTTATAATGGCTTGGTCAAGCAGTTCGATACCCTGTCCTGTCCGTGCCGATAGCCATATTTTGTCCACTTTTCCCTGTTCGTCATATTCCAGCCTTGGGGACGCGCTTTCAATCAAATCCAGTTTATTGTAAATTTCAATCTTAGGGATGCTGTCTGCCCCAATCTCTGTTAACACTTCCCCAACTTGAGCGATAGTATCGTCGATCCGTTCATCACTGGCATCAATTATATGCAAAAGCAAATCGGCTTCGCTGGCCTCTTTCAATGTGGATCGGAACGCGGCAACCAACTCATGGGGCAAATGGCGGATAAACCCAACGGTATCGGCTATGACCACAGGCATTTGCCCGCCGGCCTGATAGCGTCTAAGCGTAGGGTCTAGCGTTGCAAACAACTGGTCGGCCGCATACACATCCGAGTGGGTCAGGCGATTGAACAGCGTCGATTTGCCAGCGTTAGTGTACCCAACCAAACCGATCATCGGCACATCCGCACGCTTCCTAGCGTTGCGGCCCTGCCCCCTTTGCTGCTCGACTTTTTCCAGCCGTTTTTGAATCATGCGTATGCGGTTTTCCAATAAACGCCGGTCGGTTTCAAGTTGGGTCTCACCCGGCCCACCACGCAGACCTATACCGCCTTTCTGCCGCTCCAAGTGGGTCCAACCCCGAATCAACCGGGTTGACATGTGGCGAAGCTGAGCCAACTCCACTTGCAGTTTGCCTTCAAAGGTGCGAGCACGTTGGGCGAAAATATCGAGAATCAAGCCTGTCCTGTCAACCACGCGCACGGATAGCGCCCTTTCCAAGTTTCTCTCTTGGCTGGGTGTCAAGCGATTATTGAACAGGACTAGCTCGGCTTGGTGTTCGGCTATGGCTAAAGAAAGTTCTTCTAGCTTGCCAGTGCCAATATAATAGCGAGGATCCGGGTTTTGCCGCTTGCCTGTCACCACAGCCAAAGGCAATGCACCCGCCGAAATTGCAAGTTCCTGTAGTTCGGATAAATCTTCCGGATCATATTGGGTTTGGACATGAACGAGGACAGCACGCTCGCCAGAACCCGGACGGTCAAACAATGCCGTATCTCATCAGAGGGGAAAGATGTTTATGAAAACAAACGCTTGGAAAAACACGAATATCCAGACTATTCCTCGTCTTCTTCAGGCAATTCAGACATGTTAGGCACACGAACCTGTCTTGACGGCACGATAGTTGATATGGCGTGTTTGTAAACCATTTGGCTGACGGTATTTTTCAGCATGATTACATATTGATCGAAGGAATCGATCTTGCCTTGTAATTTGATGCCATTAACCAGATAAATGGACACCGCCACATGTTCTTTTCTTAATGCGTTTAAAAAAGGATCTTGCAGGTTTTGCCCTTTCGACATCATCATGCTCCATATTCTTATTGTTTACCCGGCACACCGGATTGACCAGACTCTAAGGTTATTAAAACAGATAATTCCCGCTTCCGCCAGATTAGGAAACGCAGTCAATCAATTTCACGGCAAAAAACTCTACATGACTAATCAATCAAACTTCCCAGAGGATGCGCCCTTCACTGATTTTCGCCATTGCCCACGCTGCGGAACGGCCTCCCTGTACAAATACGATGGGCGGGCCATCCGCTGCGGCGATTGCGGTTTCGTTTTATATTTCAACTGCGCAACGGCGGTCGCCGCTTTCGTTATTTACCAAGGAAAGCTGTTATTGGGTGTGCGAGGCAAGGAACCGGAAAAAGGAATGCTAGACTTTCCCGGCGGTTTCGTGGAATTCGACGAGACTGCGGAAAATGCCCTAGCGAGGGAAGTTCACGAAGAATTTAACATCCACCTGTCTTCCCTGGTTTACCTAGCCTCGTTTCCGAACGATTATCTTTACGAGGGCTTGCTTTATAAGACCACGGACCTCTACTTTATCTGTCATGTCAATGACATCTCCAGTCTCAAGGTCATGGACGAGGTGACCGAATTTCTATTGGTGGCTCCAGAGGAAGTCGATCTAGGCAAGCTGGCCTTCGCATCCGGGCGAAATGCCTTCCGGCGATTCTTGGCCTACCTAGATCGATCCGTCCCTTGCATTAATGATCGCGACTTAATCTAACCGTCAACACATCGCAACCGGCATGGTTGACCACACTGGCCGCTGTCGATCCCAACAGCACCCCAAGACCATGGCGGCCATGTGTGCCGATTACAATCAGATCAATGCCCTGCTCGGCGGCGACACGGACAATTTCCGCCTTCGGACTGCCAATCTCCACCCACTGCCTTTCTTTAGGTATGTTTAATTTCTCTGCCAATTTTTCCAAGCGAGCTTTGGCTGCGTTCAGCATTTGCTCGGTCAACTCCAAATCAAAAGGTAAAATGTCCGCATAGCCAGTATCCAACAAGGCCATAGGTTCCTGTACGTGGAGCGCGCACATTTCTGCCCCAAAGGCGTTGGCGAGTGCAATCGCCCGTCGCGCCGTTTCATTGCTGAATTCTGAAAAGTCTGTCGCCAAAAGAATTTTTCTATAGTTTGCCATTGTTCGATTCCTTAGAGAAGGTTGTTGTTCTTAATCTCTGATGTTACGAAAAAAAATGCCCGCTTGAGGGCGGGCAGATATTTTTGTTATTTTTAAACAATTGGATCAAGCTGTGAAACAGCCGACGCAATACGCGCAGATTTATTGTTAGTGTTATTTTGAGCCTACGCGAGCTTTCCCCCTCTTTGACGATTCTACAATCGAGTTCCTTCCGTAAAACTAAGGCAAAGTCTAATGTAAAAAAATTTGCTGTCCAGCTTTTTCTGTGAAAATAATGTCGGCAATGAATTTTGACATTATTTTATTTGTAAAGACAATGGCTTGTAAATGACACAAGCCTGTTCCTTAGTAATTCACTTGGTTATTTTGGATTAACAAAGCGTTTCCCAATCCAGCAATACAATGTGCAATCAGGTATCCTTAAAATCAATAAAAATCACCGATGAATCCTGAATGAAACGCCATGAAATCCATCCGCAAAAAAATTCTTATCGGATTGTTGAGCCTGGTATTTGTCGCCAGTACCCATGCAAACCCAAAAAAGACGGCACAACTGGCAAAGCCGGTCAAGATGCCGGAAACGCCTAATACCTTGCAAACCCTAGCTGCGAATCTGTCGATTGCCTATCTATCCCAAGACCAAGCAGCGCTGCCTGGCCTGCCATTTTTCCTCTCCCAACCCATTGATGCCGGCCTTCAGGGAGTACGCCTTGGCATCGCCGACAATAACACCACCGGGCGATTCACTGGTCAGAGTTACCAACTCAAAGCTATCCAATTGCCCATGGAGAGTGACGCGGCAACCGCATTCAAGCTGTTGGTGGCGGAAGGCTATCGGCACATCATCATCAATCTGCCGACTGAAGCCTTGGCCCCCTTGGCAAAATTGCCCGAGGCTGCGAATGTCTTGATTTATGACGTAGGCAGCAGTGACGACGGGCTGCGGGGGGCAGATTGCTCCGCCAACCTCCTGCACTTATTGCCAAGTCGGGCAATGCGTGCGGATGCCTTGATGCAATACCTGAGCAAAAAACGCTGGCAGAAAATCTTTCTTGTCACCGGCCCGGAGATGGCCGACCAGCAATATACTGCGGCCATCAAACGCGCAGCCCAACGCTTTGGCGTAAAAATCATCGCGGAAAAACCTTGGCAGCACAGTTTTGAAGAACGCCGCACACCCGAATCGGAAATTCCAGTATTCACCCAAGGAGTGGATTACGACATATTGGTCGTCACCGATGAAGCGGGGGTATTTGGCGATTTATTCGCTTACCGCACTTGGCAACCTAGGCCGGTTGCTGGCACTCAAGGGTTGGTTCCCTCGGCTTGGCATTTCACCCATGAGCAATGGGGCGCGTTGCAATTGCAAAACCGTTTCCGCGAACTGGCCAAGCGGTGGATGGCGGAGCAAGACTATGCTGGCTGGCTGGCCGTGCGGGCGATTGGCGAATCGGCATCGCGGGTCAAATCCACCGATTTTGCCAAAATCAAGGGGTTCATGCTAGGTGGCGAGTTTGCGCTGGCCGGTTTCAAGGGTGTCCCGCTTTCCTTCCGTCTTTGGGACGGTCAACTGCGCCAGCCGGTGCTATTGGCAACCGAACGGTCCTTGGTCGCAGTGGCTCCGATTGAGGGGTTTCTGCATCAAAAAAATGCATTGGATACGTTGGGGGTTGACCAGCAGGACAGCCAATGCCATAAGCCAAGGGGCGGGTTGAATTAAGCGATTCCCTGTCGTTCCGGCATGGACCGCCGGAACCCAGGCTCCAGGACCACTGCCATTAAGTTAAGCGTTTATCGGAACGCCAAGCCCCAGCTTGGCATCAGGGTGTACCGCGCCAAGCTGGGGCTTGGCGTTCCGTCAAGGGCTGATTTCACGCTTAATGTATCTTAACTTAATGGAAGTGAGGTTCCAGGACGGCAAGGATACTAGGCATCCCTGCAATCTGGATACCGGCGATCCCTGCCGGTATGACGGCTGTGTCAGCCGCATTGGGTTTGGAACCCGCCCCTAC
>QJPH01000190.1 GCA_003242955.1 Candidatus Methylumidiphilus alinenensis | reverse complement strand
GGCGGCCATCGTGGCCCCCTTGGAACAGGAACTGGTGGAGTCCATCCAGCAAAGCGAACTGCTGCATGCCGATGAAACCCCCTGGCCGGAGCAAGGCGCGTCGCCGCCACTGTGGCTGTGGGTGTTCATCACGACCCACACCGTCCTCTATTACGTCAGCCATCGCGGCCAGGAACTGGTCAAAAACCTGCTGGAAGACTATGCCGGTGTTCTGATGAGCGACGGCTGGCAGGCGTACCGGTGGCTGGAGCGGCGCCTGCGATGCTGGGCGCACCTGAAACGCAAGGCACAGGGCTTGGCCGAGAGCCTGAACCCTGCCGCCCAAGGCTTTGGCCTAGAGGTTCTGGCATTGTGGAACGGCCTCTGGGTGTCCGTCCAACAGGCCCGCGAAGGACCCCCTGGCGTGTCCCTGATGCCCGAATGGGAGGAACGCTTAAAGGCGTTTCGCTGCCGTTGCGAAGCGATGCGGGGGCATCCCCATGCCAAGACGCATGAACTAGCGGTCGAATTCCTGAACGACTGGGAGGCGATCTTTGCTGTCCTCTCGAATCCGTTTTGGCCGTTGACCAACAACGAAGCTGAACGCGCCTTGCGGCATTGGGTGATTCTGCGGCTCATTAGCCACGGCACCCGCACACCCAAGGGGTCGCGTCACTTCGCCTTGCTGGCCAGCGTCATTGACACCTGCCGCCGGCGTGGCCATTCCCCTTGGGACTACCTGCAAACCGCCATTACCCGCCGCCGCCAAGGGTTAGAACTCTTGCCGTTGCCGGTGTAGGGGAGGTGAACGTGTACCCGAAGGCCAAGTATAGGCAATTGGCGCTCCTGGGAAGCCAAAATCAAACGCGATTTGCGCAGTCCGCGTAATGGCATCTTCAAATGTCACATTGAAGCCATGAATGTAGACGAGCAAGTCATCCTTGGTTGTACCTAAAGCAGACGAGAACTCCGCATCGCTGAGGGTCTTCAGGGGGCCGAGTATATAAGATGTGCTGGCTTGAGTCGCGGAGGATTCGTATTTGCATGAAGGGTGTTTCGATCTGGCCCTTCTTGTGTGTTATTGGAATGTTGACCGATGCGATGCCATAGGTGACTTTGCCAGCCGCCGCCCTGTCTCCACCAAAGGCCCGTTCAGGCCGTGAATCACTGATGGCATTTCGGTTGGTCGCAAAAAACACCTGTTGCACATAGGACTTGGGCTTCTCTCCTTGACTATTTGGCGGAGTGTCTATGCCCTTAGTCCCATTGCTTGCCAAAGGCTCAGCATTGTCAACATAGTTGGCGATGTCGCGGACACGAGTCAGTTCATGCGGGGCGGGAGGTATCTTCCAGGTCTCAAATAGCTCCTTAAGCCAGTAGTAGAGATCAGTCCGATCCAGCCCTACAGCGTTTTCAACATCAAATAGTTACTAGATAGAACTTCGCCATTGAAATTTGTTTTATTGGATCAATAACTTGAAATTATGTCCATAATTTTTTATAGTAACTATTAGAATATGAAAACGCTGTATGTCAGCAACTAAATCTGTCTCTGGCATGATTTTACTTGGGTCTATGGAAAATCGTTTAGCGGCCGCGTTACGTATTTCGTCGATGGTCTTTTGGCTCGAATTGACGGTTTCTGAAACAGCGGACTTCGGGCTACTGGTAGGTTGAGCAATGGCGATGGTCGTCAAGCTTAGAACCAAACTAAATGCGATTAAAAGTAGTCGATGTTTGTTCATATTTTATTCCCCATTGTTCAAAAAACCGCCGAATATATGCCGTAGCATTTAATTGGGACATATTGTCTTACATGCTTTCTTCAGCGCGACATGAACAACCAAGACCTGATTACAGTAGGAATCCAAGATCGTGTTGGCGTTTCCTGTAAGGAGGCTTTTGCATCAAGGCTACGGACAACCATCTTCGTACAGCGTGTCTGGTAGTTTGTCACGCTTTTTCGGGGGAGTATTTATGCATATGCTACCAGTCTCGTCAGACTGTCCCCCGTAGCCGATGTCATCTTGTCCGAAGATTTTCCAATCGGAAGTTCTCCAGACACGGACACCACACCCGTCGCTGATAGCCGCCGCCAGATAATGACCGTCCGGTGAAAAGCGGAGGTCTTGGGGTCGGTTGGCAATATCTCCGATCTCCTTTAGTATCTTCCCTGTGTCGGTATCGAGAATGTATATCTTACTGGTGCCGGGTACTGGCCATCCATTGCTGTCGCGTAATGGTGGGACGCCGTAAGCTACTATTGCGCCATCTGGACTGATTGCAGTTGGGTGGGCTCGCTGATCCTCTTCTGGTCGTGGCGGAACGCGATGAATTGCCGGCTTTTTCCAGTCGTTTAATGTCCAGACTGTGACCGCCTTGTCTGCCGAGCCTGCAACCAAATAGCGCTCATCGGCATCCACATTGATTCGCCAGATGGGGGCGGCGAAAGGGTCATTAATGCGCAGGATAGGGGGTACATTCTCGGCACCGTGAGATTTCACGCCTACAAGCAACATGAGTACAAAACAAATCGACGACAAGATTTCGATCCGGCGTTCATAGCGGCAAAAGCGGGGCCATACCAAGTTTATTTTTCGGGCGCAGAGGATTGTCGCCGACATCAAAGAAATCAATTTCCCCAAACCTCATCAAGACTTTTAGCATCAAGGACGCGCTCGCCCCACACCAGCAGGGTTTCGGCATCGGCGGCGGCGATGCGTTGACGGGCGGACTCCGGCAGGGAGTGGAATTTGCGTTCCAACAGGCGCAGCAGCATGGCGGCTTCGCCTTCTGCGAACGTGTCTTGATAAAACCGGGTTGTTTTGAAATCAACATCATTTAGGCCAAACATCTTTTGTATCTCCTCGCGGGTGAATTTGGGTAGTTTATAGACCAGCACGGTTTCCAGCAATTCCAGCCAGTCTATGCCGTCGGCGGGCTGGGTTTCCCGATGGGCTTGGACTTTCCGCACGATGGGGGCGATCTTCGCGGCATCGGTGACGATCAGGGCGATTAGCCATAGCTTTGGGTTGGCACTGTCGAGCAACGGCAATTGGTTCAGATAAACCCGGTGCAAGTTGGGCAGGTTAAGGAGCGGTGCGGTCGCCGGGGATAATCGCTCAATGGCTGGGCTGGGGTAGATGACTACGGCTTGCCAAGGATTCAGGCTTGGGTATTGACCGAGGTGGAGCAGGATTTCGCTAAAAAATCGCGGGTAAAAATCATCGTCGGGTTGGAACTGCACTTCGACATAGCCCCTCGGCGCATCGGGCCGGTCGGATGGCGGCTCGGCAATGCCGTCCAAGCGGAACGCCGTCTGCTTGATTTCCAGTGAAATGAAGCTGTAACCCTCATGTTGTGGCACGTCCACCCCCGCCAGTTCAAAGGCCAGAGTCGGCTCGGCTTGCAGCAAACGGTAGAAAAGGCTGTCGGTTTTCATTGGAAAGTTGGTATAAATGTCGAGTGGCTATTTTACGCGCAAACAGCGCGGGGCGGCGGATGAATATCCCCTCGCCGAAATTGCTCTCCAGCCCGCGCAGTTCGTCCTCGACCATCGCCGTGCGACGGGCCTTCGCCGGGCCAGAGCACAACATCCACACCTTTCTCGAACAGGATGTTGCCGAGCATGCCCAGCAGCAGCCAGAACGAAAACGCCAAAATCGCCGCGACCAGCTTGCCTAACGGACCGCGCTTGGGCGGCGGGACCAGGCGGGAGGCTTCAGCCACGGGCGTTCCCCGCCAGCGGGTCGGCCCCCACCACCACTGGTCGGCGGTGCTGTACTTGTGCAGCATGCCTTCTGCCACTTGCCGCACGTCCTGCGGCATCGCCGGGTCGGCGGGGACCAGCATCGGCGCGTCGACGACGTTGATGCGGTCTTGGTTGGTCGAGGTGAAGTCCACGTCGAGGGTTGTGTCGGAGGTGTCGGTCACCCCGGACACCAGGGTCATCGAATGGACTTGCACCTCCGGCAACTGCTTGGTCAGCAGTTCGGCGGTCTCCAGTTCGCGCACCCGCAGCATGATCAGCGAGTTGTTGTCCCCATCACCTGCCCGGCCTTGGCACTGTCGCCCAACCGGGCCACGATGTCCGACCAGGTTTGCGTGTAGGCGGTGACTTGAACTCCGGCACCCCCGGCCTCATCGGCAGCGGGGCACTGGTTGTTCATCATCTCATCACTTCGTCGGCGTGGATGGAAATCTTCGGCTTCGCCCTGTCCCGCACCGATTCGGGGACACCCGCGTCGATGCCGTGCTTGGTGCCGGCGATGGCGACCAGATCGGCGAACATGGAGTTGCCGACGGCGGCGGAAACGGTGAAATCGCTCAAGGCATCTAAGCCGACATAGACAATCCCCTTGCGCTTGATGACATCCAGCCATTCGAAGATCGGGCGGGTGTCGGCCATGTCCTCGTAGTTTGGCGAGATCAACTCGCCGATCCGTCCAGAAATGAGTTTTTCCATCAACGGCAGCAGACTGGCGGTGATCTTGTCGAAATAAGTGCGGTCCAAAGTTGATCGCCGAGACCAGCCCGTCCGCCACGCCGTCGCTTAGCCCGTTTTCGCGGATGAACTGGATCAGCGCGACCACTTCCTTGGCCCGCCCCTTCATGGAGTTGGGGATGTCGCGGTCCGACATCCGCGAAACCCGACCGGCCACGTCCCGCTCCCAGTCCGGGGCCGCCCCCGACAGCCATTGGCGGCAATAGTCCAGGAACAGGGGGTCCATGTTGGTCATGTAGTGGGTGATGAGGTCATAACTTGGGCGCTTGCCCATCGCGAACAGGGCGCGAGCGACGATGTGTGGCGAGTGCCAGCCGAACTCGCGTGTTAGGCCAGTTGATTCATTCGCCAGCTTCTTGCAGCAATTTCCGGTAAAGTCGGCTATCCAGCCAAAAGCCAGTATCTTGAAGTGCGTCCAAAGCGCCGCGCAATGACGGGAGCTTTCCATCAAGCTTTGCCTTCAAGAGAAGGCCGACGGTGCCGGTGTATTTCAAGCCATAGAGCCTCGCCTTGCCCCTGCCTTCCGCATCGTCCAGCAGCAGCAAATCCGTCTGTTGTTGCAAAGCCAGCGCAATGGCTTCGGATTCCCCGCGATCCAATTCGGCATTCAGTAATATCACCAAATGGCTATCGCTTACTGGCTTGATTTCCAGCCACTCCGCCTGAGCGATAAGCTGGGCATCCCGGTAAGCCCTGCCTTGCACCACGCATTCGTCATAGACGGCGGGAGGAATCATCACCTTGCCAAAAAAATCCCGCAGCAAATCAAGCTGGCCGATGCGGGCGAGATGGATCAACGGTGTCGAGTTACTGACTATCGCGGGCATAGGCAATATCTTCGCTCAACTCGTCTTCGCCGAAATGCCTGACAATGCCACGCTTTGCCAAACCGTCGAGAAATGCCCATTTGTCTAGTTCCGCATAGCGCCTTGCCACCCCCATCGAGGCCAAGCCGCGCTGATACAGGGCAAACGCCATTTCTTGCCGCAACTCGATATCCATCCGTTGCTTAGGTATTTTCAAGGATTGGATAACATCGTCTGGGATCGTTAGCGTGATAGCCATAATTGTCTTCATGTTTTGATTAATAGTCGGAGCCTTTAAGTAGCAGAGCTTCCAAGGCCGGGTTCTCAAGTGGAGCTTGGTAACAAACGGAATTTGGCTTAGGATTGTAGTGCTTTTTTGATATTAGGAGGAATATCGTTTTCGCTAATTTGAAAACCGTGATAAATTTCTAGTTCTAAATGAGTTGGCTTGAATTTATAAAATGATTTTGTCGCTTTATCATCATAAGCAAAACGATCATCATTTTGCTTAATTGATATTAGCAAAAGGTTTTGTGCTTCCTCATGATTAAGCGGCATTGCAGCTACTTGCTCACCGCGACCATGATCATAATAGGATTCTTTGCGATGTTTTTCGTTAGCCTCATATCGAGGTAATAGTGGTTTTAAAGAATCAAGGTGATAGGCGTTTTTGACGGAGTACGATACAAATCCATCTTGTAGCACATCGTATTCAGTCGTCTCATTCAATGGATGTCCTTCGAAACTTAACCATTTACTTTTTTGAATAACATCGTCATCGCTGATAAATCCTTCGACTATCGCATTACTACAGTACTGTGAGGTAAGCTTAACTAGGGTCTGGCTAGGGCAAGTCTCTTCTGCTTTTCTAGTGTATATGAACCATAGTTTTTTTACGTCATCTTCATCATTTGGTAACCTTCTGATTGATGATAAGAAATGCTCACCTATTATAAACTGTCGGTTTTCGATGATTGGATCAAACCATAGTTTGATTCGTTGTTTTTGGATGGTAGGTTTTAGATACTCAAAACAGGCCGTCATCGATTTAATTAAACTCAATACATCATTCGTTGAATGACACTGCTCATTGACTGATAAAGGGTTAATATAAAAGTCGCTCATTGTGGTACAGATCACAGTTTAGAAAGGTCGTTTTCAATTTGGTCAAAAAAACCTTCCGGCCATCGCTCTAGTCGACCATTCGCTCGAACGCCAATCGGGATAACTGTTGCAGAATCGCCGTCAACGATGGGCTTGAAAAAGTTGATGAACACTTGGGTCGGCGATATGAATTCATAGCGAAGAGCTAAACGTATACCATTTATGACGTGGTCGCTATGAGTTTCCAAAAAGATTTGCCTACCTGTCGCGGCCATCATGGCAAGAAAAACCCCAATACGTGATTGACTAAATGGGTGCAAATGAGCCTCTGGATTTTCAATCAGCATTATCCCTCCTGGCTTTAACGCTAAAGCAGCCACTATAATAGGAAGGGTATAAGTGTAGCCAAAACCAATATGGGTGGCACGAACGGATGTCTTCGTTTTCCTAGGGTCTCGTATAAATCGAAGCGTTGCCGAATCAATTTGGTGATGCTCTTCCACTTTAAATTCACTTCCAGGCAATATCCAACCCAGCACTTGGTTGCATACCGCATCAAGGCGGCCATGGGTATCAATTAAGTCATTATGAAACTGCAATGAGTCTAATTTTTCTGGCGCGGAGGAAAGCCAACTCACAAATTTTTCATCCCATCCATCAACTATTGTTCCATCAGTAGAAGCTCTGTCTAAAATGGCCGCAGTATATTCGCCTTGAATTCCAACGAGCCCTCCCAAATGGACTTCATCGGACGGAAGAGGATACCTTACCCTAGGGCCAATTCTTTCAGCACTAAGATAAGCGAACTCCTTGCCACGACCATAAAGTGCGTGAGGAAGTACCTGCGGTGCTTGGGCTGGTAATAATCGCTTATTGGCTTGTGATTGGCTGTCCCGATCATGGAAAAATAAAAAATCGCTATTAATATCTTTGTTTTTCAAGGCAAGCTTAATTTGATGTTCGGCAGCCGGATGAAGAGCATCTAGTGCGGTGCCTGCTTCATAAAGTGGGCCAGACAAATGTAATTCACTAACATTGCCCTCTTTATCCGCTGATTGCCTTAATAAAAGCAATGCTTGTAAAACACTAGACTTACCTGATGCGTTAGGGCCGACAAAAACATTCAGGTTGCCCGTGTTTATATTTACATCTTTCAGGCATTTATAGCCATCAATCAAAATATTCTCAATCATTTGCAGTTTTCTCTAAGCAAGTTATTTATAGCATTAAAGCGAGTCGATACCGCCCAAGAGCTGCTTGTACTTGAACTAATTGACCGCGAGAACAGGTTCACGGGCGACAACAGTTTGACAAAATCGTCAATAATACGATCTTTATTGGCAACTAATATATCTTGATCGTAGTCTCTAACACCTACACACCAAATCTCAAATAACGCTTTGTTTAAAGGTGATCGCCGTCCATTGCGACTAGTGAATTTACGAAAAGCATGGCGACCGAATATTGCACGTACTTTTTTCAGAGAACCGATAAAATCCTGCTCAATTTTGTTTATATCAAAATCAGATAATCCATTAATTTTATCCATTGCATGAAGCAAAAATTTATCCAGTTCGTTAAATTCTTTATACTTATCTACACCCATACACATAAAGGCCAATGCTCGTAATACCAATTCTCGATCACTCATTCTTAAACTTTCAACGGCACCATCCGTTGCTGAACGAAAAGCATCACTTTTAGCCAAATGTTGTAGTAATACAGTAGATTTTCCTTGGCTCAAAGCGTGTCGTATTTCTTGAGGTGTTAATTGCATTCCACCAGTATTTACCCGCGAGAATATCGTATATTTAGCTTGGACAGGAGTTCCAGGCATTAGGTTGTAAAATAACAGAACGGTATCATCTTCTATAAGCACTTTATACTCTTGCGGCAAATCGTCGAATTTTTTCCCTTCAAGTTCCACCAAAAACTGTAGTCCTTTAAGTGGAAACGCTTGTTTTCGGCAATAATTATTTATTGTGGTTAGCCGCTGTAAGCCATCCACAACATTCCAAGAAATCTTATCTGTTGCGTCTATATAAAAAGCAGGCAACGGAATACGGATCAAAATTGATTCAATTAGGCGGCTCTGTTTCGTTAAATCCCATACAAATGCACGTTGAAAATCTGGGTTTAGCTCAATCTCGCCTTTCTCAATTTTTCGTAATACTTGAAAGACACTGAGATGTTTGTTTTCCATTTTTAATTTGGCAACATCATATGGGTGTGGAGGCTTGTCAGTGCTACTCGCATCCTCCTGTTCAACCGCTAATTCATTGCCCTGCTGATCGAGCCATGATGCGCCAGCCTCTGTCAGAGTTAGGCTTTCACTGCTAAAAACCGCCCAATCTTTTTCCTTGATAAATTCTAATATTGGCTCAAATCGATTATCATCATCTAACTGATGAATGCAAAGTTGCCTTAATTCTACGTAACTCAAAGATGTATGATTGCGAAGGTGCCGCATAATAATTGCCACGTCTCCATCGACAATTATTGGTTTGACATGTGCAAAGTCATTCATAGGGTATAAAATATCTTGTCATTTACAAAAAGATGCCATTGTAGCTATCTGCAAGATTCATTCAAATTTGCAAATGAGTTTGCAGCACGGAATCAGTGGATTTTTTTTCTCAATAGTTCTTGTCGATTAAGCAATACTCTCCAATCCCTTGCTCTGCACCAAATGCAGCAGTTTAAGCGCGGTGCCAGTGGGCCGCTTCTGGCCGATTTCCCACTTTTGCACGGTGGACACGCTGGTATTCAGAAACGCGGCAAAGACCGCTTGGCTGACGCGGGAGGATTCACGGATTTGTTTGATTTCCTCCGGCTGCAAGGGTTTGATCGGCGGCAGGCAGAGCCGGTCAAACTCCCGCATCGTGACTTGATCCATCACACTGGCGGCTTGCGGCCCTTTGGCCGTTTCGTGGACGGCTTCAAGAATCGCTGATTTAGTCTTGCGCATCGCAGTTTACCTCGTAAATATCTGCCTTCCTTTCCAACGGTCAAACCAACGGGTTTTATAAATCACCATGCCGTTACCTCCTGCGTTCTTATAGCACTAAGTGATATTTGGCACAAGCCACCAACTGAAAATGGCAACCACAAGGGCCGCAACCCTTTTCAGCTTCGGTGGTTTCGGGTTCATGAGTGCCGGTAGGCGACACCTGATAGCCGACCCTCCGGTAGACGTAATCCACATTGACCAGAAACGCCTTGCCGCCCAAGGTGAGCAGCGCATCGCGCAGGCTGACCGGGCCAAGGTGGCGGTGGATGTCGGGCAGGGGCTGGCTGAGAAGGCAGGCGACCGGGCAAGCGTCTGTCTGCCGCTGTTCAACTCGCCCACTTTGACGACCACCTTGCCTTGGTAGGCTGCCGCCAAACCGGGTTGGTGCGAATGGTAGCGGCCTACCGCCCGCCAAAGGTCGCCCTTGACCCTTCCCTGCCCGTGCGGATGGTTATAGTGCCGACGGCGGTTGGCGCAACCGTCGTGCTGCAACCGGTGTTGGTCAATGCCGTTCGGCGCGAAGAACTTCAGCCAAGCGCTGTTGACCTGCATCGGCCCGATGTCCCAAGTGCCGTTTTTGTTTGGGGAAGACTGACCGAGTCGGCCACGCTCCTGCGCCAACACCCCGCCAAGCAAGGCAACCGGAATTTGATACTGCCGTGAAACCTCGGCCACGCATTCGATGGTCACTGGCTGCACAACCGGCATGGCTTCGACAGTCAGCACTGGCATGTCTGTTTCTCCCGCAAAAGCCTGGATTGTCTTCGATTGCGCGGGCATTCGGCTTTGGAAAACCTAGGCGATGGGCCGTAAGGGTTTTGTCAATTTTGCACACTGACCGCCTTTTTTGATGGCCAGGGCGGACTGGATTGTGGTGCAGATGAGCGATTGGCTGTATCGTGGGTTTGATGCCATTCGCCATTCGCCGCCCATCATGGAAAAAGCCGATCCAAGCGGTTTAGATTCCACG
>QJPH01000535.1 GCA_003242955.1 Candidatus Methylumidiphilus alinenensis | reverse complement strand
GTGGTATCCGGGCTGATTTATGTGTTGATGTTTGGCATGCAAGGTTGGTTTGGGGGTTGGCTGGCGGAACATGACATCAAGCTGATTTTCGCCGTTCCTGGCATCGTCATGGCCACTATTTTTGTGACTTTCCCGTTTGTAGCCCGCGAGTTAATTCCATTGATGCAAGCACAGGGGACGGATGAGGAAGAAGCCGCGATAGTATTGGGTGCTTCCGGTTGGCAAACCTTTTGGCGGGTTACGCTGCCGAATATCAAATGGGGTCTGCTCTATGGCGTGATCTTAAGCAACGCCCGTGCCATGGGCGAATTTGGCGCGGTGTCGGTGGTGTCAGGGCACATTCGCGGTCTGACTAACACGATTCCGTTGCATGTGGAAATCCTCTACAACGAATACAATTCGGCGGCTGCCTTCGCGGTGGCATCACTGCTGGCCCTTCTTGCTTTAGTGACCTTGGCCCTGAAAAGTTTCTTGGAGTGGCGTCTCCACGCGTCTATTTCCGGGCAAGGTGATTAACCGACACTTAAGGCGATTTCCAATAATGAATCCACCAGAAACATTGTCCACGAAAAACACGAAAGGCACGAACAAGACATGCTTTTGTTCGTGTTTTTCGTGCCTTCCGTGGACTGTATTTTTTGCTTATCGGTCAGATTCTTAGCTCGTTCCCAAGCTCCAGCTTGGGAACGCGGTCTTTGAAGCTCCTGCTTCCCGAGGAACGGTCAACGAACAAGCAGGAGCTGATAGGCAAGGGTTCCCAAGCTGGAGCTTGGGAACCAGCCAAACGTCGTACTTTCATGGCAACCCCCATGGAATTCCCCCTAATCCCCTTTTGCAAAGGTGGGTTAGGGGGGTTAAGTTTGAGACCAGCCACTATTTCAGTATTTCGAGTAGTTACCTATGAGTATCCAAATCCGTAATATCACCAAAACTTTCGGCAATTTCCGCGCACTCAAGGGGATAAATTTTGACATAGAACCCGGCGAACTTGTCGCCCTGCTCGGTCCCTCCGGGTGCGGAAAAACCACGCTTTTGCGTATCATCGCCGGTCTGGACTGGCCGGATTCCGGGCAAATATTATTTCATGGCGTGGATGCCACTTCCCGGCATGTGCGCGAACGCGAAGTCGGCTTTGTGTTCCAGCATTACGCGCTGTTCCGGCACATGACGGTATTTGAGAACATCGCTTTTGGCTTGCGCGTCCGCCCCAAGGCAAACCGGCCAACCGATAAGGAAATCAAGGAAAAGGTTGCCAGCTTGTTAAAACTGGTGCAGTTGGACTGGCTGTCGGACCGTTACCCGCCACAACTTTCTGGGGGCCAGCGTCAGCGCATCGCCTTGGCTCGCGCTTTAGCGGTGGAGCCGAAAGTTTTGCTGCTCGACGAACCCTTCGGTGCATTGGATGCCAAGGTACGCAAAGATTTGCGCCGCTGGCTGCGCAACCTACATGACGAACTGCATGTCACCAGCGTGTTCGTCACCCATGACCAAGAGGAGGCACTGGAAGTGGCGGATCGCATTGTCGTGATGAACGAGGGTCAAGTGGAACAGATCGGTGCTCCCGATGATGTCTACGAACATCCCGCCACGCCTTTTGTTTACCAGTTTTTAGGCGATGTCAACCTGTTCCACGGACGGGTCGATCAAGGTTGGGCGAAGATTGGCGAAGCCGACATTCATCTTCCGGAGCAAGAGCCAGACCAATCATCCGAAAGTGCCTTGTTCTTTGTCCGTCCTCATGAAATCGAAGTGACCCGAACTAATGGCAACGGGGTCAAGGGCATCGGTGCCTATGTGCGCGACATTCGCCGTTACGGTGCCGTAGTCAGGCTGGAATTGGAACGCATTGATGGCGATGGTTACGTTGAGGCCGTGCTGAGCCGCGAAGAGTTCAAGGCCAATGATGTGCGCAAGGGCGACGAGGTGGTCCTGCAACCCAAGCGCGTCAAAGTGTTTCCGCAAACCGCCGAATCTTTGCCAATAGATTATGTGATTTAAGCTACTGCGGCTTATACCCTTCCGGTGTCGATGCGCCGGGGCCGAACAGGAATTTCTCCCGCTCGTCGGCGAGAAATTGCTTGTCCTTGGCTTGAAACGGGGTCAGCCGGTGTTCGTTGATTAACATGGTTTGCAAATTTAGCCATTCCTGCCAAGCTTGGGCAGAAATATTCTCGAAGATGCGCTGCCCTTGTTCCCCCGGAAAAGGGGGAGTCTCCAAGCCATCCGTAGTTATGCCTAGTTTTATACAATTTATCTTTCTGCCCATGTGGTTGTACCTTATTTTTCATTACTTACTTACTGATGTTACGCAGCACCCACTGTAGGGTGGGTTGCCATGAAAGTACGGATAACATCCCTGGGAGGGATGTTATCCGTGGGTTGCCGTATGGTACTTTCATCGTCAGGGGCGTCGATACGCATCGACATGAATGTTAGGCGCACACACACACACAACGAATTTTGACTTCAAATTTATGGTTTCCGTGCGCGGTAACCCACCGGAACGACCATACCATTAAATCTCAGCATTGTAGCCCGGATGGAGCCGCTTGCGGCGTAATCCGGGTATTGTCGCGTTATCCCGGATTACGCCGCAAGCGGCTCCATCCGGGCTACGTCCTTCGCGTTTGCGTAATATCAGTTGCTAAGGGGGAAGAAGTGCGCACCCCCAACATGGTTGTAAAGTGATAGGCGATGATGCTCCAATTCATCGGTTGATAAATTGACCAATTTCCAACATCAATCGCCTCACGGGGGTCGGCAAGGGACTATTATCCTCCGGTTTTAGCCACTCAAAATTACTTTCCGCAATTTTCAGTGGCTGCGCGGCCCGCCCGACCATGGGTATGTAATCCAGATGGTAATGGCTAAAAGTGTGTCTTCGTTCTGGCAGCGCATCAAGTGCCACGTTGATATCCCGCATTTGACACCAGGCAGCCAATTCTTCATGGCTATCGAACTGAGGAAAACTCCAAAGCCCTCCCCAGATTCCCGCTGGTGGCCGCTTTTCCAGATAAAACCACCCATTCCCGTCGCACAAAACCAACATCAAGCAACGCTTTTCTGGCATGTCTTTCTTGGGTCGGGGTGATGGCAGTTCCTTGGTGAGCTTGAGCCGAAATGCAAGGCAAGCGTCTTGCAGTGGGCAGCGGGTGCAGTTTGGGCTGCTGCGGGTGCAAAGGGTTGCACCCAAGTCCATCATCGCCTGTGTGTAATCCGCGACCCGTTTCGTAGGCGTGAAATTTTCGCTGATGCGCCAGAGTTCGCGGGATATTTTGGCTTCCCCCGGCCAGCCTTGGACTGCGGCAAAACGGCTGATGACACGTTTGACATTGCCGTCCAGTATGGGTGCGCGTAGTCCTAGGGCCAAACTGGCAATCGCCCCGGCGGTGGAACGGCCTATGCCGGGAAACCCGGCCAGCGTATCGACATTGGTGGGCAATTCACCCCCGTGGCATTCAAGCAAAATCAAGGCCGTCTTGCGCAGATTACGGGCGCGGGCGTAATAGCCCAAGCCCGCCCAATGGCCTAGTACCTCTTCCTCGGGGGCCAAGGCTAATGACCGCAGGTTAGGGAAACGTTCCATGAAACGGAGAAAATAAGGTATCACTGAACTGACCTGGGTTTGCTGAAGCATGATCTCCGACACCCATACCCGGTAAGGAGTGGGATCGGTTTGCCAAGGCAGGTTTTTTCGGCCTTCCCGGTCAAACCAGTTTAATACGGCGGATTGAAAATCTAAAGCTTGCAATTTCACATTGTCAATTAAAACGGTTGGGTAAGACCGACTCGGTTTAAAAACCGATTCGGTTTGAAGTTTTCTGGTTGCTTATTCCAGCAATTCTCATTTTGGCTAATCTTAAGGTTTCGAAGGACCGGTCAGGCTGTGCTTGTTCCTCGTGTTGGGCAAACTAAGTGTTTTGCTTTAGAATAGCTATAATTTCCTGTCAAGGTGGGAGCAATCCCCGACACTCTACTAGAAAATGAGCCTTAACGACAAGCCCATGATTTCAGCAACCCGTTTTATTGCCTTGTGCCAAGTCTTGTTTTTTTTGTCAGGCTGCGGACTCAAAGGCCCTTTGTACCTTCCCCCGCCAGAGCCAATTGCAGTCCAGCCGCCTAGTTCCGATTCGGCAAGCAAACCTAAGCCGGTTTCAACGAAAGGCCAGCCACAGAAACCCCGGCAGGTGGCCCCAGATGCCCCCGCCCAAACTCCGCCCGGGCCTACCGATTCTGGACTATCTGGGCAAAACCAATCCCCGGCCAAATAGTAAGGAGTGGCAAGCAATGGATTATTTTAATTACCGGGATGGTGTCCTTGCTGCCGAATCCGTGTCCTTGGAGGCTATCGCAGAGCAATTCGGAACACCTTGTTATGTTTATTCCCGCGCCACTTTGGAGCGGCACTGGCACGCCTTCGACAATTCACTTGCCGGACGGCCACATTTGGTTTGCTATGCGGCCAAGGCTAATTCCAACCTTGCCGTGCTGAATGTGCTGGCCCGTTTGGGCTCGGGTTTCGACATCGTTTCGCTGGGCGAGTTAGAGCGGGTATTGGCTGCGGGCGGGGTTGCAGGCAAGATTGTATTTTCCGGCGTCGGCAAGCGCGAAGATGAAATGCGCAGGGCATTGGAAGTCGGCATCCGTTGTTTTAATGTAGAAGTGCCAGGAGAATTGGACCGGTTGAACCGGGTCGCAGGGGAATTGGGTGTGAAGGCTCCGGTCTCGCTGCGTGTCAACCCGGACGTGGATGCACAAACCCATCCTTACATCTCCACCGGGCTGAAGGAGAACAAATTCGGCATCGATATTGGGCTGGCCTTGTCCGAATATGAACGCGCCGCCACGCTTACCCATCTGGAGGTGGTTGGTGTCGATTGTCACATCGGTTCCCAGCTTACCAGCACTGGGCCGTTCCTAGATGCCCTTGATCGTGTGCTGGAATTGACGGGCGCTTTGCAACAACGCGGCATCCATCTGCGTCATCTGGATTTGGGAGGTGGTTTGGGGATACGTTATCGTGACGAGGAGCCGCCGGAACCCTCCGAATTGGCTGCGGCGGTAAATTTGAAGCTCAAGGATGCGCCTTACGAAATCTTGATCGAACCGGGTAGGGCGATTGTTGGCAATGCCGGCTTGTTATTGACACGGGTGGAGTATTTAAAATCCAACAGCGTGAAAAATTTCGCCATCGTCGATGCGGCCATGAACGACCTGCTGAGACCTTCGCTTTATAATGCGTGGCAGGCGATTTTGCCGGTGCGCGAAGGCGGGAATGGCGAGGCTAAAGTCTGGGACATCGTAGGCCCTATCTGTGAGACGGGTGATTTCCTCGGCAAAGACCGCTCATTGGCAATCAGGGAGGGCGATTTGCTGGCGGTGCGATCCTCCGGTGCTTACGGCTTTAGCATGAGTTCAAATTACAATTCCCGTCCGCGTCCGGCTGAAGTGATGGTGGACGGCGACAAAGTGCATTTGGTGAGGGCTAGGGAGACAGTGGCATCCTTGTTTGCTGGTGAGAGGCTTATAAGCTGAATTCTTAATCAGTAACTGATGTTAGGCACGTTGGTAGGCAGAAATTCCCGTTTTGGCGTAAACCGTATATAGGGACAAGGATACTCCGAATGCCTCCAGCGTCCAAGTTACTTGAAGCTTGTCAAAGGGGATGGCATGCTTCAGTTTTCGGTGGGTTTTGTAGATTCTGCTTTGCTCTTAACTTGCGTCGTTGCGCCGTTGCGTGAGACAAAAAAATCTTCGCCCATTGAATGACATGCCGCATTGCGAGAAAGTCAAAAGAAGGTCTCACGCAACGGCGCAACGACGCAACGTAAAAGCAGTGGAGATGGCAGCAATTCTCATTTTGGTTAAAATTGCTACACGATTGTGTAACATCAGTCAGTAAAATAACATACTATGAGTTACCCGAAAATAAAGTCAGCCAGAGCGATTGACAACCATACTTTGTTAGTCGAATTCGATAACCAGGAAAGAAAGTGGTATGACATAACGCCGCTTTTAAACAGAGAAATGTTCGCGCCTTTGCATAACCCGGCTTTCTTCAAGAATGTCCAAGTGGAAAAAAGCGGACATGCTGTATATTGGAATGATGACATTGATCTTAGCGAATACGAACTTTGGAGCAAGGGCGAAACCTTCGCGTCAAACAAACAGCAAAACCCTTATTTGCTATCGGCATAAAAATGAGTCGTGATACTCTATGAACCTTAAATTCACCAAAATGCACGGCTTAGGCAATGACTTCGTCGTCATCGATGCCGTGCGGCAAACCGTCAATCTCACCTCGGAACAAGTGCGCCAAATAGCCGACCGCCATTTTGGCGTGGGTTGCGACCAGTTGCTGTTAGTGGAGCCACCGGTAAACAAAGAAGCGGATTTCTGCTATCGTATCTTCAATGCCGATGGTAGCGAGGTGTCGCAGTGTGGCAACGGCGCTCGCTGCTTTGCGCGTTTTGTTTATGAACAAGGTTTAAGTGACAAGCAGGAAGTTCGGGTGGACACGCAAAATGGACGCTTGATACTGCGGCGCACAGATGATGGTAACATCACTGTTGACATGGGCGTACCCTGGCACGATCCAGTGCAAATTCCGATGCGAGCCGATCATGAGTCTGAATCATACGTTGTCGATGTGGGAGGCGAATCATTTTCGTTTGGGGCCGTGTCCATGGGCAACCCCCATATTGTGCTAGTGGTGGACAACATTGATGACTCGCCGGTTTTGTCATTAGGCCCGGTTTTGGAAAGCCATGACTTGTTTCCCGAACGTGTCAATGTTGGCTTTATGCAAATTTTGGATTCCCACCACATAAGACTGCGTGTGTACGAACGAGGCAGTGGCGAAACTTTGGCATGTGGCAGCGGAGCATGTGGTGCGGTGGTTGTCGGGATAGGGCAGGGCTTGCTCAAAAGTCCGGTGCAAGTGGATTTGCCCGGTGGTTCCTTATCCATCAGTTGGCTTGGCCGGGGTAATGCGGTTTTCATGAGCGGACCGGCAGTCACCGTATTTGTAGGTATGATCGAATTATGAAATTGAAAAGCGCCGAGCCATCCAGTTCCGAAGAATTCACACCTGGCGAAATTGAGGATTGGCTCATACGGCATCCGGATTTTTTCCAACACCATCCCGATTGCTTGGAAGCCTTGAAGATTCCCCACGCCTGTGGCGAAGCGGTGTCTTTGATTACGCGCCAAATTGAACTGTTGCGGACAAAAAACCGCTCATTGCAAACGCAAATAAACGATATTCTGCATATTGCACGCGAAAACGATTCTTTGCTGCGCCGTTTCCACCAACTAACCATCGCAATGCTGGACGCGGCCTCCCTGGAGGATGCGCTGGGGGCATTACGTTGGCTGCTGCATGATTGTTTTCAAGCCGACTTTGTCGCCGTCCGCTTGATTCAGCCGGTTATCGATTGTCCTATCAGTGACCTATGCGTGAGCGAGGATTGTCCACAACTTTCCCATTTTAGGAGAATACTCGAAATTGGTAAACCTGAATGCGGAAAGCCTAGCGACGAACAATCGGCATTTTTATTCGGCTCTGTCGCCCTTGAAGTCGAATCCATTGCCCTTGTGCCTCTGCAACATGCCGGACTTAAAGGCGTACTGGCTATCGGCAGTAGAGACCCGAAAAGGTTTGAACCGGAAATGGGTAGCCTGTTCCTGTCACAAATGGGCGATGTGGTGGCGGCACGCTTTGTTTCATTATTGCGATGAACCCAAGCGCACAGCAACAGCTCGACCGGTATTTGGAGATGTTGCAAGTCCATAAGCGACTTTCTGCGCACACCTTGGATGCCTATGGTCGGGACCTTGCCCGACTGGTTTGTTTTTGTGAAAGGGTTGAGTTGGATGATTGGGAAGGTTTGCGCGAACATCATGTCCGTGCGCATATCGCTGACCGCCATCGTGCGCATATTGAGAGCCGAAGCCTGCAAAGAGAGTTGTCGGCGATACGCGGCTTTTTAAATTACTTAGTCTTGGAGGGCGTGTTAAACTTGAATCCAGCCAGCGGGGTCCGTGCCCCGAAGGTATCCCGCAAGCTCCCCAAGCCATTAGACGTGGACAGCATGGCTGCAATGCTGGATGCCCAGCAAAACGACGGTCTGGAGGTTCGCGATTTGGCCATGTGGGAACTGTTTTACTCTTCCGGGCTTAGGCTGGGCGAACTCACTGGCCTCGATTGCCCCGATATTGACCTGGATTCAGGTTCGGTGTTTATCCGCTCGGGAAAAGGCAACCGTTCCCGCTATGTTCCTGTTGGTAGTAAAGCTTGCTTGGCGATAGGCCGCTGGTTGCTAACACGGGTGTTTTACGCAGAAGAATCACAGCCAGCCTTGTTCGTCAGTCGCCTAGGGAAGCGCATAGCTTCGCGTAGCGTCCAGCAGCGCTTGGAGCGTTGGCGGTTGAAGCTTGGCGTGGATGCCCACATCCATCCGCACATGCTACGCCACTCTTTTGCCAGCCATATGTTGGAGGGAAGCTGCGACTTGCGCGCGGTGCAAGAATTGCTCGGTCACGCGAACATTGCCACTACGCAAATATATACGCATCTTGACTTCCAGCGTCTAGCGGCAGTTTACGACCAGGCCCATCCTCGGGCAAGGAAAGGCGGGGTTTGAATTGCTAGCCCTGCACCGGTAATAAGAATTAAGATATAATCGTCCCCTATGGGAAAACGTCACAGGACCAACTTATGTCAGTGCCAAAGAAAACAATAAGCCCAGTAAAACCGACGAATGCCGGTGTCCTGGATATCATAAATCCGAAAAAACTCAAGGAAAAAGGTCCACTATGGATGGTGGGAGGTTCGATTGTTTTCATCGGCATCCTGTTATTTGCAATCGCTGAATACTGGGGCGATGAGGAGCCTCGTTTCGATGTGCTCCAAGTCGCGATGCAAGATGCCGGTGTGGAAAATCCCAAAGACATGCCCTTAGGCTATGCCTATGCTTCCGCGATAATTCACATTGCCGATATTTTATTGCACAAGCCGGGCGGGTTTTTGTCGAATGATATGTTCCCGCCCGGTGTCCTCGAAGACAACATGCCGCAGTGGGAATATGGCGTGTTGACTTCGCTGCGCGACGGCACTTCCGCCTTGCGCAACCACATTGCCCGCGCCCAGTCGCAATCGAAGGAAGATGCCGACTTGGCCAAGGCGGAGCCAATGTTTTACTTCGACCATAAATCCTGGCAGTTGCCATCTTCCGAATCCGAATATTCCAAGGGCATCGAAGCCATGGAGCGCTACCGTGACCGGTTGAGAAAAAAGGGCCCGGCAGGCAATACGACGGGTGCCGAGGCAGGCAACGAGTCACAGTTCTACGCCCGAGCCGACAATCTGCGCCAATATTTGGAAATCCTCGAAAAGCGTCTAGGTAGCCTGTCAAACCGGCTTAGCGCCAGCGCGGGTGATGCTAGGCAAATCAGCCAGGAAGATGGACGCGTGGCGGTGACCAAAACCTCTTGGTGGAACATCGACGATATTTTCTTTGAAGCCCGTGGCTACTGCTGGTCGACTATCCATATTCTGCAGGCGGTGGAATTTGACTTTCGCGATATTTTGGGCAATAAGACTGCGCTAGTGACCCTGCAATCCATTATTCACGAGTTGGAAGACGGACAGTCCCCGTTTCTGAGTCCGGTAATCCTCAACGGTGGCGGTTTTGGCCTGTTCGCCAACTACTCATTGACTTTGGCCAACTATATAGCACGAGCCAATGCTGCGACTCTGGATTTGCGCAACTTGCTCCAACAAGGTTAAACATGAACAGCAGTAATCAGATACCTTCCAATGCCATTGTTCGGTTGCTTTTCGTGGTGATGTTCAACATTATCAATATGATAGTAGGCAAGTTAATTTTGATACTGGCCTTTTATCAGTTTATCTGCCATCTTTTTACCGGTAGCGTCTCCGAGCGCAGTGTGCGTTGGGGCGAAGCGATGTCCAATTGGACATTGCGCATATTTTTGTTTATGACCTATAAAACCGAACACATGCCTTTTCCGTTTCATAAATTGGGTCCTGATCCCGACCAGGGCTGACCGGCAAGGGGTGTAAGAGTTCACTCCCCCGCTTTTTCTTGGGAGTGCGGCCATCTTGGCCGCCCTCAGCAGGCGAGACGCCCGCGCTCCCAGGGGGGAGTGAACGTTACGGCAAGGGTGCGACTAAAAGTGTTTTGGGAGTGCAAGGCTTGCCTTGCTTGAGCCATGTCCGCAAGGCCAGCCTTGCTCTCCCCGCGTAACTCTTCACTGCCATTAAGTTAAGCCCCATGGGGGCTTCAGTGCGTATCGTCAGTGAATAGCCTGTAAAATCAGTTGATTAGCTTGCTTGGCATTTGATTGGCCCAGGCGGGCTTTTTGGGTCCGGAGTTATTGCCAAATACACCGCCACCGTCACCGCAGGCGGACAAGAAAAAGCCGATAATACAGATTG
>QJPH01000422.1 GCA_003242955.1 Candidatus Methylumidiphilus alinenensis | reverse complement strand
TGCGCGGCTTCGCCTTCGAAGGGGCAGCGATGGGCCTGGCAGTTGCGGATTTTGTCCATCCCTTCCGCCCATCCCGATGGCAAGCGTTCCTGGATGGGCCGGGTGAAGATCATGTCTATATGCTGTATGTCGGCATGGGTTGGGCTTTGGCCCGTCTGCCGGTGCGACTGGAGCAGGCAACCCGGCGGATGGACCCGCTGCTGCGCTGGCTGGCGATTGACGGCTACGGCTTCCACCAGGGTTATTTCCATTGGCAAAGGTTCATCGGTCAACAGGAGGAGCCGCGACGCCTCACTGCTTACGCCCGTTGCGCTTTCGACCAAGGCCTAGGGCGTAGCCTGTGGTTCGTCAAAGCGGGCGACCCGGTGCGCATCGCCACCGCAATTGCCAGTTTCACGCCCAACCGCAGAACCCATCTATGGAGCGGGGTGGGCCTGGCTTGCGCCTATGCGGGCGGTGTGGAGCGGTCTGTGGTGGAAACTTTACGCGAAGTGGGCGAGGGTTTTCTGCCGCAACTGGCGCAAGGCGTCGCGTTTGCGGCGAAGTGCAGGCAACGGGCGGGCAATCCGGCGGCGCATACCGAACTGGCCTGCGAAATACTGTGCGGGATTTCTGCCGACCAAGCTGCCGCCGTGACGGATATTGCTTTGAAAGGCTTGAGTCAAGTAGGGGATATGCCCGCTTATGAGGTGTGGAGGCAAAGGGTTCAGTTGATGTTTGGGCAAACAAACAGCGATGCCGCCATTTAATAATCCATAGTGAAATACTTGGTTATTTTTGGAAGAAAAAAGTCAATATTTTTTGTTGACAGATTAGTTTGGTTATCGTATTTTTAATTTGTACGGTTTTAGTCAGCCATGGTTGGAATTTGGAAGACAAAAATTGTGGGTTACATCTTTTCAATAAATTTACATGAGATTTTGTGAATGAACAACAAAAACAAGCCGTCCTTTTTAAAATGGGCTAGTGTGGCAGCAATGGCTTTAGCTGGTTTTGGCATCTCTTCCTCAAGTGAAGCAAGCGTGTTAGCTGGTTGCGATTATTTTACAACCGATCCTAGCTCTTATTTCTTTGGCATTAACTTCACTGGGGTAACAACAACTACCATTCCTTCCGGCTGCAATGGTAGTAATGTGCCATCAGGTTCGTTTGATACAGTCGTCCAGCGTTTGAACGATGTGACCACCGATACTGGCACAACTGAACTGCAAATGATGGCTCTAAATCTCGTTAGCGAAAGTCCTGTATATGGAGGACAATCCCTGTATGTCACCCTAAACTCTTCGGGACCGCAGGCTAATAATGTGATGACTATCACGGGTGCGAACTCGGGGGGAGGGTACTTTTCATCCACACTCAACTTTTTCATTGACTTTCGCGTAGGCGGAATCAACGGAACCATCGTGGACAGCCAAGTTTGTTCAGCCCTCGGTTTAAATTGCAATGGTTCCGGTGGTTCCTTTAATATTGCAATAGCTACTCCAAGCCCAGTGGCGTGGTCTGCCACTGCTACACCTGCGGGCGTTGCTGCTTGTCCCGGAACATTAATTGGCAATGAATGCCATACGGTTAAGGGAGTGACTACAGACGGTGTCCATTTTTTCCCTGCTCCTGCCCTTCATCGTCCAATTCCCGAAATTGACGCTGCATCAGCAAGCAGTGCAATTTCGCTACTGTTAGGTATATTGGCGCTGGTCAATGAACAACGTCGGCGTAAGGTAGCTTAATAGAAACGACATGGGACTGATCACAAGTCCCGTAAGTCGGGCACATCTTCACCGTTTCCCGGCCATCGGACGTCGGGCGCAATGCAAAGAGACGCGCCCGATCTACGAGGCTGTTTAGGTTCCATGTAGGTGGTCAGCAAACTGTCGGTTTTGATCCTCGCGGCATCCCAGGCTGGTGTTTAGCGATGGGTAGTTGTTTTTTATGGTTTTAAAAGCATTCATTTCTAAGTCTACATTCACCTCCCTGTGTTCTGGATACCGGCAATCCCTGCCGGTATGACTGCTTATTCAACAGCATTGCCCCTAAACCCCCCTTTTGCAAAGGGTGGGAACTGGCAGAATAATTTCTGGAATACACCTTAAATTTAAACACCACCATGAAATACCTCGCCGCTTTTTTCCGTCGCAAAACCACAGCCATCGTCGGTGTCGTGCTGGTGGCCGTCCTTTATTTATTCATGCGCCAACCCCAACTTTCGGGCGAGGAAACCCGCCAACTGGCGGCGCAGTTCCATTTCACCCCGCTGCCGCTGCCGGAACTTCCGGGTTATCCGATGAAGTCGGTGCGGGCCGTACACCCTAGCTTGGAGCGGATTTCCGCGTGGATTTCTTCGGTTGGCGCAGCGGCGGCCTTGGGCGATCTGGACGGCGACGGGCTGCCCAACGACCTCTGCCAAGTCGACCCGCGCAACGACCAAGTGATGGTCGCGCCGGTCCCCGGTACGGGCGAGCGTTACGCACCCTTTGCATTGGCTTACACTCCGCTGGTTTACGATCCCGCCACCATGGCCCCTATGGGTTGCCTGAGCGGGGATTTCAACGAGGACGGACGCACTGATTTGCTGGTCTATTTCTGGGGTCGCCCGCCGGTTGCACTCTTGCGCCATTCAGCAGAACCCGCATTGACTAGCCAAAGTTACACGCCAGTCGATGTCGCCCCTTCCGGTGAGCGTTGGTTCACTAATGCAGGAACCCTGGCGGATATCGATGGTGACGGACATGTGGATTTGATCATCGGCAATTATTTCAAGGATGGCGGACATATCCTCGATGCCAAAGGTGTGGGCGTGGAAGAAATGCACAACACCAAGTCCAAATCGTTCAACGGCGGTGAGAAACATCTGCTGCTTTGGTCCAGTGCGGCTGGCGGCGAACAACCGAAAGTCAGCTTCAGGGAAGTGAAGGGCGTTTTCGACGAAGCGGTCAACCACGGCTGGGCTTTGGGTGCCGCCGCCGCCGACCTTGACGGCGACCTGCTGCCGGAAATTTATTTCGGTCATGATTTTGGCCCTGACCGCTTGCTTCACAACCGGTCCAAGCCGGGCCAGGTCCAGTTCGCCGTTTTGGAGGGCAAACGCAGCTTTTTGACCCCGAAATCCTTCGTATTAGGGCATGATTCTTTTAAAGGCATGGGTGCCGAGTTCGGCGACCTGAATGGTGACGGGCAACTGGATATTTACGTCAGCAACATCGCCAGTGAATGGGCTTTGCAGGAAAGTCATTTGGTCTGGCTCAGTGACGACGACCCCAAATTGATGCAACAGGGTATTGCGCCGTATGTGCAGGCCAGCGAAAAACTGGGACTTTCGCGTAGTGGCTGGGGTTGGGACACTAAGCTGGAAGATATGGACAATGACGGCATCTTGGAAGCTTTGCAGGCGACCGGCTTTTTGAAGGGGAAGATCAACCGCTGGCCGGAACTGCAATCGCTAGGTACAGGTAACGACCAGATGATG
Source organism: Candidatus Methylumidiphilus alinenensis (assembly GCA_003242955.1). Lineage (GTDB taxonomy): Bacteria > Pseudomonadota > Gammaproteobacteria > Methylococcales > Methylococcaceae > Methylumidiphilus > Methylumidiphilus alinenensis. Next base: position 7,051 of record QJPH01000422.1, on the reverse strand, counting down.
AACGATCCTCGCCATTGGCCGCGTTTCAGGCCGGGTGACGATGTCAGCGGGCATGAGCCTGACGCGTTTTTTGCCCGCGCTGCCGATGGCCGCTATTATAATATCGCCCAAGCACTGGGCATGAGTAATCCCAGTGTGACCCGCGGCATCGCCACCGCTGATGTCGATGGCGATGGCGACATGGATTTTGTCGTCGCTAACCAGTGGGAGCCGTCGGTGTTTTACCGTAACGATTGCCCAAACTGCGGTCAATTCCTAGGCTTGCATCTGCGTCTGCGCGGAGCCTCTGACTCCGTGCAAGCCCACCCCGGCCATCCGGGGGTGGACACTCACGACTGGCCTGCCATTGGTGCCCAAGCCACCGTAATACTCCCCGATGGGCGGAAACTGGTGGCCCAGGTCGATGGTGGCAACGGCCATTCCGGCAAGCGCAGCCCCGATTTGCATTTCGGTCTGGGCAAGACCGGAGCCGAGGTCAATGTCGAATTGCGCTGGCGGGGTACGGATGGTCACGTCCATCAACATACGCTACGTTTGCCGCCCGGTTGGCATACCGTCCAATTGGGTTGAACCAACTTTTTTGTAGGGGTGAATTCATTCGCCCTCGACATTTGGTTTGGCGAATGAATTCGCCCCTACGACTATCCAACTGCCGGATTTAGGTTGCCCAGTCTTAATATTAAGAGAGAAATATACAATGAACACCCCCGAAACGGTCACTAGCCGATACTTCTATCCCCAAGGCAATCCGCGCTACCGTTTGATTGCCCTTTGGTATTTTGCCTTCTTGATAACGCTGTGGACCGTATTGGGCCACGCGGTGCTAGGTTTTGAGCAGTCTTATGCCGCCCCGATAGTCGGCGTGGCAAGTGCCTGCTTCGCGCAGTTTATTCTAGAATTTGCCGACTCGCGTTCGCAGCGGCGCACCCCACGCTATGCCGGGGGTTTCGCGAACCTCATCAACTTCCTGTTGCCGGCTTGGATTCCCGGTTTGGCGGTTGCCATGCTGATTTATCCCAATGAAAACTTAGGCCCCATTGCCTTTGCAGCAGGGCTTTCAATAGCCTCCAAGGTGATCTTTCGCGCCCCAGTGGGTAATTTCACCCAGCATGTATTCAATCCCTCGAATTTCGGCATCACCGCGACGATAGTCCTATTCCCTTGGATCGGCATAGCGCCGCCTTATCATTTCACTGAAAACGTGGTTGGCATTTGGGACTGGGTGATTCCCGGCATCATTTTGTTTAGCGGCATTTTTTTGCATGCCGTATTCACCAAGCGCTTGCCGCTTTGCCTCGCTTGGATAGGCGGGTTCTTGGCGCAAGCCGCCATCCGCTGCACGGTCTACGATATTCCCTGGCAGGTGCCCCTAGTGCCGATGACCAGCGCTGCGTTCATCCTGTTTACGTTGTACATGATTCCCGACCCGGCCACCACGCCGCTGAATCCTTATCGGCAGGTTTTGTTCGGCCTATCGGTGGCGGCGGTCTATGGCATGTTACAAGTCAATCATTTCGTTTTTGGATTGTTCATCGCTTTGTTCCTCGTTTGCTTGTTGAGATTCGTCGGACTTTATTGGATGGCGCTTGCCAATCGAAAACCAGGAGTGCTTGACACCGTTCAGGCATGACCCGATGACACCAAGCGGAATGACAACCCTGTCCCAATGGGTAGTGAAGTAATGATCGCCATCGTAGGCATGGGATGCCAATATCCAGATGCCAAATCGCCTAGGGAATTATGGGAAAATGTGCTGGCCCAGCGTAGGGCTTTTCGCCGTTTTCCGACCGAACGCCTCAACCTTGGGGATTATTTTTCCCGCGACAGAACTGTCGAGGACGCTTTCTATATCGCCGAAGGGGCGTTTATAGAAGGCTATGAATTCGACCGCGTCAAATTCCGTGTCGCTGGTCCCACATACCGTAGCGCCGATCTAGTGCATTGGTTGGCGTTGGACGTGGCATCCAGGGCCATTGAGGATGCCGGGCTGGGTGATGGGAGTGCGTTGCCGGCCGAGTCTACGGGTGTCATCGTCGGCAATACTTTGACCGGGGAATTCTCCCGTGCCAGCCTGATGCGACTACGTTGGCCTTATGTGCGGCGCGTACTGGAAAGTCGCTTGCGTGAGGAAGGTTGGGACGAGGCAAGAAGGCTTGTTTTCTTAGAGAATTTGGAAGGGCATTATAAGGCGCCCTTTGAACCAGTAGGTGAGGAAACCTTGGCAGGCGGACTCTCCAACACCATCGGCGGCAGAATCTGCAATCACTTTAACTTCAATGGTGGCGGATATTCCGTCGATGGCGCTTGCAGTTCTTCCCTTTTGGCAGTCTCCCATGGGTGCATGGCCCTGCAAGCCGGGGAGATGGACGCCGTGCTGGTCGGCGGTGTCGATCTCAGCCTTGACCCATTTGAATTGATTGGTTTCGCCAAGACAGGCGCTCTTGCCAAGGGTGAAATGCGGGTTTATGACCGTGAGTCTAGCGGTTTTCTTCCCGGTGAAGGCTGTGGCTTCCTACTATTGATGCGGCATGAAGATGCCTTGGAGCGTGGTTTGCGCTGCCATGCATTGATTCGTGGCTGGGGTGTTTCATCGGATGGCGGCGGCGGTATCACTCGGCCAGAGGTAGCCGGGCAAAGCTTGGCTTTGCGACGGGCCTACCGGCGAGCCGGCTACGGTGCTGAGACCGTCACCCTGTTCGAGGGACACGGTACCGGTACCCCGCTAGGGGATGAAGTCGAAGTGAACGCGCTGCTTGGAATTCTTGGCAGTTCGGATGCACAGGCTTACCTCGGTTCGGTCAAGGCAAACATCGGCCATACCAAGGCAGCGGCCGGTGCTGCCGGGTTGATCAAAGCAATCATGGCGCTGAATGCCCAGATTCTACCGCCTGCAACCGGGGTGCTCAAACCGCTTGCGATGTTGGAAGACGGCCCTGTGCGGATTTTGGGTGAAGGATTGGCTTGGCCCGAAAACCGTCCTTTGCGCGCCGGTGTCAGTTCCTTCGGTTTTGGCGGCATCAATGTGCATATTGCCTTGGAAAGCCCCATTGCCATCCGTCGAAAAAAACTGACTGCACGAGAGGCGGGGATGGTTTGCAGCGTACAAGATGCCGAATTGTTTGTGTTTGGAGGGCAGGATCGCTTAAGCCTTGCCGCTCAAATCGGGCGAGTGTCTAAACTCGCTGCCACCTTGTCTTATGCGGAACTGGGCGATCTTGCCGCCACTCTCGCCACCGGCTTCAATGGACATCCCTTTAGGGCAAGCGTGGTCGCATCGACCCCAAGGGAACTGGCCGAATGCTTGTCCACTCTAGAGGCATGGTTGGCCGAGGGTGTTTCGAGCCGTATCGACCCGTCCATGGGTCTGTTCCTTGGCGGCGGATTGGAGAAGCCCCGAATCGTCTATCTTTTTCCCGGCCAAGCCTCGCCAGTCCGCCTGGACGGTGGAGCAATGGCGCATCGTTTCGCCGTAGTGCGAGAGGTTTACCAGCGCGCAGCACTTTCCCGTCAAGAAAACACTACCGCAACGGATATAGCCCAGCCTGCCATTGTGGCTGCCGAATTAGCCGGGCTGCATTTGCTGCATTGCCTCGGCATCCAGGCCGATTTGGCTTTGGGTCATAGTTTGGGGGAATTGACCGCCCTGCACTGGGCCGGCGCAATGGATGTGGATGACTTGCTGCGGCTTGTCAAACTGCGGGGGCATACGATGGCCCATGTCACGAAGGGGGATGGCTCGATGGCGGGCATAGCCGCCGACGGGGACACTACCGCCACATTAATTGAAGGTGTTCCCGGTGTTGTTGTGGCCGGGTTTAACTCTCCCAGGCAAACCGTCATTTCCGGTGAAGCCCAGTCGGTTGCAAGGGTTGTCGCCAAGGCCGAGGCGAGCGGGTTAAGAACAGTGGTCTTGCCCGTTTCACACGGTTTCCATTCCCCGCAGATGGCCAAGGCCGCAATGCATTTTGGCGAGTTGCTAAGCCAAATGCGGTTTGCCCCTTTAGAGCGGACAGTTGTTTCCACAGTCACAGGTTTAACTTTGCCGGTTGAAGAAAACATCGCTGCCCTGTTGCAAAGCCAACTGACTGCACCGGTCCGTTTTACCGACGCTTTGGAAACCGCTTTGACTGGAACCACCCCCATAAGCCCCATTTTGCAGAGGGGGGAGCCGGACCAATCATTTTCGGAACTGGCATTATGCCTAGAGGTTGGGCCTGGGGAAGTCATAGCCGGATTGGTGGGTAGCCGTTCCGCTTTTCCTGTTATTTCATTGGATTGCGCCGGTCCTTCCTTGTCTGGATTGCTAAAGGCAATCGGGGCGGCATTCTCCTTAGGCGTGGATATCAACCTAGGTTTGCTATTCGGCGGGCGTTTTACCCGGCCCTTCGACCTTGAAAAAACACCGATTTTTTTTACCAATCCCTGCGAATTGGCACCACTGCCTGAGAGTCCCTCCCTTGAGGGCATCACACCTCACAGAACCGCAGATTCAGCTGAAGATGTGCATCCGACCGATGCCAATGATTGGCCTGATGCGCTTAATTTGATTCGCGAACTCGTCGCACGCCGTGCCGAATTACCCGTGTCTGCTGTGCATGGCGAGCACCATCTATTGCGGGATTTGCACCTCAACTCGATCAGCGTCGGCCAGATCATGGTTGAAGCCTCCCGGCAAATGAATCTCCCCGTGCCTTTGGCGCCGACAGAATTTGCCAACGCCACCTTGGCGGAGGCAGCCATCGCTTTGCAGCAATTAACCGACACGGCTTTTGTAGGGTCCCAGATGGAAATCGAGGGTATCCCGAATGGATTGGATGCCTGGGTGCTTGCGTTTGCTGTGGAAAAAGTCAGGGTTCCTCCTAAGCCCTTCTCTAGCGGCAGGCATTCCACAACTGGAAAATGGTTCTTGGTTGCACCGGGCAACCATCCTTGGGCTAAGGCACTATTGCAGTCCCTTGATGCCATCGGTGGGGAGGGAACAGTGGTTTGTCTTCCGCCTGAGATTGGTGAGATTCACGACAGCCTATTGTTACAGGGAGCCCATTTAGCCTTGGAAAAAGACGGCATCAAGCGGAAGTTCATTTTAGTCCAGCATCAAGGCATTTCAGGGTCGTTTGTCCGCACTTTATACTTGGAATCGCGGGAACTGAATGCCTGTGTGGTTGATGTCCCCTTCTCAGCCGATTCCATTGAGTGGATAATTTTGGAGGCCCAAGCCGCTAGTGGTTTCCATGAAGTCAGTTATGATGCCGAAGGCTGCCGCTGGGAACCTGCCCTGCACCCGGTTTACCTAGGCACTGAGGCGACTACAGCCGTTACCCTGACTAATGCCGACGTGCTGCTGGTCAGTGGCGGTGGCAAGGGTATAGCTGCTGAATGCGCTCTAGCCTTGGCCCGTGAGACCGGTGTTCGCCTGTTACTCTTGGGGCGATCCGAATTAACGGAACACTCCGATTTGGCCCTGAATTTGGAGCGTTTCCGTGCGACCGGGGTTGATTTTCGCTATTTCCAGGCGGATGTGTCTGATGCCGCCAGGGTGGATGCCGCTGTCCAAGCTGGGCAAAAGGAACTGGGATTGGTCACGGCAATCCTCCATGGAGCGGGGGCCAACGAGCCTTGTGCATTGGGCAAGCTCAGTTTGTCCAGTCTACAATCGACTTTGCGGCCAAAAATATTGGGGCTTGAAAACCTCCTGGCGGCAGTGGATGCGGAAGGCTTGCGCCTACTGGTCGCGTTCAGTTCCATCATCGGGCGTGTCGGTATGCATGGTGAGGCCGATTATGCATTGGCTAACGCCCACCTAAGCCGGCTGGTCGAGGACTTCCAGGCAAGCCATCCCGGTTGCCGTTGTCTATCGCTGGAATGGTCCATCTGGTCAGGCGTGGGCATGGGGGAGCGTCTGGGGCGTGTGGATGCGTTATTGCGCGAGGGGATCACTCCTATAACGCCTGACCAAGGCATGGACTGGCTGAAAAAACTGATCGCCAATCCTACCCCCTCAACCAGCATGGTGGTGAGCGGAAGGTTGGGAGCCAAGCCACCCCTGCGCTTTGCGGAGCAGGCCGAGATACCGTTCTTGCGTTTTTTGGAACACCCCCGCGTCTATTATCCGGGTATTGAACTGGTTGCCGATGCGGAGATTTCATTGGCTTCAGACCCCTATCTGGAGGATCATGTCTACCAAGGCGAGCGGCTTTTTCCTGCCGTGTTTGGCTTGGAAGCCATGGCCCAGGCGGCTGGTGCGTTGGCGAACTCGGCTGCGGCTCCGGTTTTTGTAGAGGTTGAATTTGCCCATCCTATCGTGGTGAATGAAGGCAAAACCGTCACCTTGCGCTTGGCTGCGCTTCAGCGTACTCCGGGGCGCATCGAAATTGCATTGCGCTGCAGCCAGACCGCGTTCCAGGTTGACCACTTCCGTGGGGTTTGCCTGTATAAGGGTCAAGATGCGGGTTTGCAAGAGGGTGAACCCACTGTTTCCATTCATCAGCTGGATGCTTGGAGGGAGGGGGAAAGGGGGGGCAAAGCCGATAAATTTAGCCGAAGTGCCGGGGGAAGCCTTAATTTAACCGAATTGAGGATGCACTACGAATCCATCGCTATCCCTTTGAGCCCGGAAAAAGACCTCTATGGCAAACTTTTATTCCATACCGGTCGTTTTCGCAGGCTTTTGGGCTATCGGGGTCTTGGCGCATTCCATTGCGTTGCCGATATAGCGACGGACGACACTAATTCCTGGTTTGTGCGCTATCTGCCTCAAGGGTTGAATTTGGGCGATCCGGGTTCAAGGGATGCGGCCATTCATGCGTTACAGGCTTGCATACCCCATGCGACTATTTTGCCAATAGGGCTAGACCGCCTTGTTCCGGGCGATGTCCATGCGCCAGGGCCATGGACGGTAACGGCCCGCGAGCGCTGGCAGGATAAGGATGTATATTGCTTTGACTTGGCAATCCACGGAGCGGATTCCACTCTCCGGGAGCGTTGGGAAGGATTGCGTCTGCGCCGGGTGGCGGTGGCATCCCGCCAACTTTGGGTGGTGCCGTTGCTATTG
>QJPH01000542.1 GCA_003242955.1 Candidatus Methylumidiphilus alinenensis | reverse complement strand
CCCGCTGCTTCGATTGTACGCTAATGTGATACTTGAAACTTGACGTGTAATTGCTATGTAAAGTATTATGACATGGTTTATACAATGGCAAAACGGGGCGTAGCGCAGCCTGGTAGCGCACCTGACTGGGGGTCAGGTGGTCGCAGGTTCAAATCCTGTCGTCCCGACCAATTAAAACAAAGGCTTACACGGTTTAATCCGGTAAGCCTTTTTTCATGTAAGCACTATGTAAGCACTTGAAATAGACGGGACGATTTTTTTATTTCGGCTAGTCTCAATTTTGATGGCTGTATGCTAAATTAAACAAGGGATAGAGTGCGACAAATGAGCTTTGGCAGGGCATGGTGAGTGTTATTTCGCCCGAAGTGTAGTGTATAAATGCTTTAGGGAGCATACGCGATTTGACCATATTTGGGCTAAGTAATTATCTTGGCTGTGATCCGCGACTAAGGAACGATGGAACGAGTGCTTTATGGGAAGTTGGCAAGGGCTTCAAGACACCCGGATTCTGGGTTTCTTTAGCCGCTAAGGCCCGCAATGAGGGTGTACCATACCGACAACTTAGGTTCTCTGATGACGATGGACGGCGCTACAGTGAGGCAATGAAGCTACAAGTAGTTCTTGATGGCGTGGATGACTATCCTTATTCAAGACGAAAACAAGGACAAAACTACAGCCCGCTTGTCCTGCTAGAAAATGAGGAATCCACCGATAGCGCAACCCAAACAGTCAATGGGTGTATCCGAAATCATTTCGCTGGCCTAGGATTTGATGCGTTTACGGACAAACTTTGTGGGGTCGTGGGTGATTTGCATGACAATGTTTGGTCTCATGGAAAGAGTACGGGGTTTTCGATGGCTCAGAAATGGAAAAAGCCACGCTCAACCAATGATGTCATGTTTGAGTTTGCCCTTGCGGATTGTGGGCTTGGCTTTCTAAGGGAGTTAAGCAGGGTCGGTCTCAAGATTGAAGATGATGCCGAGGCCATTGAATGGTGCATTGTAAAAGGCCATTCATCCAAATTAGTCAACGAGAAGCAGGATGATGGTTGGGCACAGAGGCTTCCCCCTGACTTAATGGGTTGCCCTATGCCTATTGGGGTTGGCAGAGTCAAAGAGTCTGACAATCATCATCAAGGCTTGGGGCTTGCAAAGTTGATTTCCCTCGTGGATGAATACAAGGGTTCGCTTTGGTTGGCGACTGGTCGTGCAATGCTTACCATGAAACCAGAAAAAAGCGAGTTTATATCTCTGAAATTTCCGTGGAAAGGCGTTTGCATAGCTTGCAGATTTGATGGCTCCTTGGTCAAACAATATCAAACAACACAAAAAAATGATGAACTCACTGACACACTAATGAAGTTATTGGGAGGTGGCGATGAAAACGAAAGTATTTAGCCCAGAAGGGACTGATCTTGCATCTCGCCGGACAGCAGCGCAATTAAGAAACCAAGTGACAACCGTTTTGCAATCTGGCGAGAAGGTGGCGTTTGACCTATCGAATGTCGTCAGTATATCTGAATCATACGCTGACGAGCTTTTTGGCGTATTGGCGCTTGAACATGGGATAACCGAGTTTGTCGAGTCTATCTCGATTCGCAGCGCGTCCCCTGTCGTATTACGCCGTATAGCCGAGTCCATCAAGGAAAGATTGGATCATGAAAAGCTTCAAGAAACTATTCAAACCCTTGTTACCGCCAAGCATGTGCAACAATCGCAAGCGTTGAGGAATGCACTAAAGTAAGCCTTTATAATCCGGTTCCATAACTCTTCCCAACTCTCTAAGAAATAGGCCATCACATAACCGCGAAGGCGGTCCCAAAACGATACCTTGGTGCGCCTGGAGTCTTGCGCCTCCTTAAACAGGGGGCATCCCAGCGCTTGTATTTGGTCCACTAAAAAGGCGAGAAAGGTCAAACTCCAAAATTGGTCGCCAAATTCTCTTCGCCATGACCGTAATTATGCTCTAAACAATAGCCCTGGTCCTTCAGCGTGTTAAACGTCTCGTTTTCTATTTTCCAGCGTGCGCGCCCTCCCCGGACGATTTTGGCCACTTTTTTCGGCGTTATCTCAATATCCGTAATCCAGCTAAAGTTTTGGACTTTATTGCCTTTGACCTCCCAATATTCCACCATGTTGACAAGCAGGCCGGGGTAGGTCGCATTGAGGCCAAGGCCGTTGGCAAAGCGGTATCCGTGCAACACGCCCTGCGCGTCCGTGACCTCGATTTCCTGGGTCGTGCCGGCTTTCTTGCCGGCGTCCAGTTGCTCGAACAGGTAGGCGTTCCCTACCGGCTTGGCATCGATGATATGGCTGTAACCCAATGATTTCAGAAGCTCTATATGCGGCCCGTTGGCGGACAGGGCATCCTCGACGACAATCACCCGCAACTCGGGGTGGTCCTTTTTCAGCCTCGGCAACAACCGCAATCGCGGCAATCGCCTTGTTGAGCATACTGTCAATGTCATGCTTCAAATGTTTGAGTGGCGGAACCTCCTTGCCTTCTTCATCCAGCCAAGCCTCATGCCAGCGGGCGCGTGGTGGAACGAAAATCGTGTTCGGAAAGCGGCGACGAGTCGCCGCACTCCACACTTGGTGGTCTTAACGATGACCAAGGCCGATTTTTGGCATCCCTAGCCGCAACGCCCAAAAAACTGATTGGGGGCGGAAAGGCCAGGGAACGAAACATTAGTTGAGTAATTTAATTGGTAATAATACCTTTTTTGTTGGCAAAATGGATGTATCATAATTTTAAAAATGGCTGTCAAATGTAGACAAGATTGCCCAGTAATTCTCATTTGGCAAAAACCATTTTGCCGTAAAAGGGCGGGTTAGGTGCGCATACCAACAGACTTGAAGCTAAGTTTGACTTTGACGCGCACCGTAACCCGCCATGCCGCCCCCTTTGTCGGGTTACGGCGCACACAGGGTTGAAGCTTGGGGGCAGGATTTCGCTAGGTGCGCCTAACCCGACCTACGGAATTTTGCCAAAATGAGAATTTAGCGCTTTGGGGCTGTCAGTGCCTGACACTGAATCAGCCAAAGCTATGAGTGTTTACAGGTTATTGCCAAGCGTATATTTCGATTGGCCTATCATTATTAGGAGTTATCGATTATGAGCGGACCAAATTCATTGCCAAAATACAAGGACTGCGAGTATTCCTTGTTCATCAGCTATGCCCACGACGACGACGACAGCCAAAATAACTGGGTCACGAATTTGGGAAACGCCATTCAGAAGCGCTTGAAAGGCGCGGATACGGGAAATTCGAATAAGGGTATCTATTTTAGCAAGAAAAATGGCGCAGCGTCAGGGAATCTAGACGATGCATTGCGAGAGGGGGTCAGGAAAAGCTTCGCTATGCTGTTGGTAGTGGGTAAACAGTATCTTGGCTCAGGCTGGTGTCAGAAGGAATTGGAATACTTTTACGAATATTTTGGGAAAGAAGGTTTTAATTCAAGACTTTATATCGTCGCAATGTCCGAAGAGGCCATTACAACAGCAAAAGGCGGCCTAAGCCCGGAGTGGGGTAAGCTTGCCGAGAATGAGCAAGTCTGGATAAACATGTATGACGATTCAGACAAGAACGAACCCATCTTGGCCGGGGCCAATGCTGATGGGTCGTTTAGCGACCCATTTTTTCAAAAGGTCAAAAAATTTACCAAACCCCTGATCAACGCGATTGAAACAGATTTGAGAAGTGATAACGTTGAAACAACGGGGGGGGGCGGCACTGGCAATGCACACTCAAACCCAAAAACCATGCCGAAATTGATCGATACTAAGCCCAAAATCGCACTGGCACCCACCACCCCAGAACTTGATGAGTGTGCAAAGACACTGGCGGAGACGCTTACCAAAGCAGGGGCTGAATGTTTCCATATCGACAAAGCCTTGTTTGCCAATTATGATGATGGCAGTGAGAAGACTGGCAAAGCTTTACGTGACGCATTGAGCGGAGCAGACTTGCTCGTCGTGCCTTATCAAGAAGACACCCCCTTATTTGGGGGTCTCAAGGCCGGTGGGCATATCGGCATCTTGGATAAAGAATGGAAGGCGATCAACAAACCCTCTAGCATCGTGTGGTTCAGACCCCTCGATCTACCACCGGATGTCACAGACCCTGACGTGTATAAAAAACATTCTGGTGTACTTAGCAGCCTCAAACCCTTGTATGAAACCCCAGAAGACATCACCTCGTTGATCTTTGGGCCGCAAAAAGGGGTACCCAAAAAATTCATCGTGTGTGTCCAGGATAGCGGCAATAACGATTTGTACACTCCCTTCGTGGATAATATCGCTGAAGTGTGGGCAAGGGTATCCTCGAAGTGGACTGATAAAAACGCAACACAGCCGCCTGAACTAGAATGCAAACCATTGTATCTCGATAGATCGTTCGACATAGATGCAGCCTGTTTCTTCTTAATGTCCTTCTACGAGAATGAGCACCCCAATACAATTCAACCCGCAATCAAATATATCAATGAAGCGCTGGATAAGAACGATGAGGACAAGGAAAAAAAAACTGGCATCCCTGCTAAGCCCCGTTCTAAGAATCTTGGTCGGATCGCAGTCGTGATTAAAAAGGAAGTGACCCAGGTGCCCCCCCCCTCGAATGCTTGGCCATTCTTCAACTGCCTTCAAGACAATGAGAGTTATCCCCCGGGTCTGGATCTGAAAACCCCGATAGGGGAAGAATTGCCAGCGGAAAATAAACTAGAAAACTTTCTCGCTAGTGTGCTGAAATATTATCAGAAACCTCAAGTCAAACAGAATTGCAATCAACACTAGAATGCAACCATGACATCGCCTGAAAATAAAATCGCCACCGAACCCTCGAAGAAGACTTTCCGCTCACCGTATCCGGGACTCAAGCCATTTCAAGAAGAGGATTTGGAGTATTTTTTCGGGCGAACAACCCAGATTGCTGATATCGTCGAGCGATTGGAGACCAGCCGGTTTGTCACGGTAATTGGCGGTTCCGGTTCTGGCAAATCGTCCTTGGTTTTGGCCGGTGTCATCCCCCTGCTACGAACCTCGTCCCTGCGCCGCAATTTCGCTTTCCGTGAAGCCGGCAATTTCTGGGTGTCGGTGATAACCACCCCCGGCACCAATCATGGCTCAGACGATAGCCCTATTCGCCGTTTGGCTCGGAAATTTTGCGGCTTATTGAATCCGGTGCCTAGCAGCAGCCCGGATTCTAGCAATAGCGAAGAAGCGCGTCTCGACCACTGTGTGGAATTGCTCCGAAAGCCCAATGGATTGAACGAGATGGTGAAAGCCTACGGACGGCAGTTGAAGGATAACGGCGGGGTGGACCTGTCACAAAAAATTCCGTCAGAAGACTCCTCTGGTGAAGCGCGTTTTTTGGTCAACATCAACTTTCTGTTTTTAATCGACCAATTTGAGGAATTGTTCCACCCAAGCAATGATAATAATGCTGAGGTAAAAAAAGATTGCGAGCATCTGGTGAATCGCATCTTCGATCAGTTCAACGATAAGGACAAGTGCCTGCAAATATGCGTTGCCCTGACCATGCGCAGCGAGCATCTCGACGACTGCCAACGCTACTTGGGCCTTCCTGGTGCCATCAATAAAACGTTCTATCTCGTTAATCAGCTCTCTCACAAAGAGATCGAAGAGGCGATCAGAAAACCCGCACAACGCTTCTTGCAACAGCAATTCATGGAGGCTTACCGGCAGGCTGAAGATGCTGGTTCAGAGGATTTAGATGATTTAGAGGACACATGGCCCGCCGAAATTCCTTTTGATAAAAACTTGGTTAAACAGATACTCGAAGATGTTGACAAAGTCAGAGCCAAGGCGGAACATGCCGACCACCTGCCATTGCTGCAACATCTGCTCTTCTGGACTTGGCAATGTGCAACGCAGCGCAATAAAGGCAAGCCAGTGCCGGATGCCGTGACCTTGTCCGATTTGCGCGAAGCAGCCTATGCTGATTTTCCCAAAGGCGAAGAGTCGAACCCCAACATGCTAACTGCTTGCCTAGATTACCGTTGCGAAATGATTTTCCGGGGCCACGAAGATAAACAGAAAGATTGGGAGGAAGTTTTCCGAAACTTGGCTTTCAAAGAACCCAATACCGGCTACTATACCCAAAAACGCGCATCGCATGATAATTTACAAAAATGCCTGTCAGGAGGTTTACCCAAGGACCAAACCTTGCAGGGTTATTTGTCTCCTTGGCTAGAACCCCACGGTTATTTGTATTGGGACGAAGATAGTGCTACGGTCAAGGTGGCCCATGAATCCCTGATCAGACGTTGGAATAGTTTTCGGAAATGGGTGGACGATGACGAAAGAAAATTTCAGGCCTACATGAAGCTGCTGGAGGAATGCCTGCCTTGGCAAGATAATCCTTGCGATGCAAACCTTAGTATCGGGCCTACATTGCAACGGTTTGTGGATTACAACCTCTCCGATGCATTGAAGAACGAAAATCTCTGCAGCCGATTCGGCGAGTTGCTCCAGCTAGACCGTGATGGCGGACGCTTGCAGGACGCGGTTGAGGATGCCCAAATTTTTCTTCAAAAATCGGAAGAAAAAGAAAAAAACGACGAATATGAGAAGCTCCAGAGCCAGCAGAGGATGGCGGACCAAAAAGCTGAAACGGAATTGGCTAACGCCAGAGCTGAAAAGGCGACAGCGGAACAAGCGCGTGCCAAAGCGGAGAGCGTTTTAAGCAAAAGGACAGCCCGTTTCTTATGGGGCATCTGTATTGTCGTAGTCATCTTCCTCGTTGTCTCTATCCTCGATTGGCAAATGGAAAAGAAAAATCGCCAGTTCCTCACCGTTTACGCCATTGCCGCAGAAACCCAAGACGCTGTAACATCCCAGCTTTGGTTCAATACCTGGGACGGGCCAAAATTGCCGCTGTCGTACTTAAGTAAAGCGATAAAAGCAGAAAACGATTATATCCAAAAATATAAGTTACTAGAAAGCTTTAAGCAAATTACTAACATATTATCTGGAGATAAGCCTAATATCTCGGATTATATCAAACTGGGGGCCGAAATCAGAACAATCGATAGTTTGCACTCGGTGCTGTTGAATAATGCTTGGACTCTCCCAAAATCGTATAATGTCACGCTATCAACCGACAATGATGCAAAACCGACAGATTGTGACTACATAGAGGCGGAAACCCAACCTCCCCCCCTCGATATTGGCCCCCTTGCCCCTATGAGCGAGGGCAGTTTGGATGCCAAATTAGTAGGCGAGACACCCTCGCTCCGGGGGGGAAGTGCACAGTCTAAACCGTTACAAAAGCCAGTTGCAAAGTTCTACCCAAGAAAGGAGATGGGTTTTGAACAGTACGGATTGATGGTAAAAAAAGTTAATAAGGATGCCCCCGCCATGACGATTTCTTGGGGGCATATTGAGAATGAGAAGGGGAAAAACAATTGCAGATTGATTAAAAAGATAATTACTGCAGACACCGATTCCTCTATAGGATTTGCCAGCGATTTGAGTGAGATTATTATAACGAAAACAAACCAGCCAAATAAGAATCAACCTTCTGAATTTTATCCGCTTTCATGGCCGCTAGAAATCTCCTCTTACGAAAAACCCGATTTATTTAAGATATATAAATCCAAGTCCCCAATAATTGAAGCCATAAAACCAGATAAAACAGATAAAAAAGAGGTTTGGCCCATCCTACTTAATACCAAATCGCAGAAATTCATCCACGATGTCAAAATCGGAGAAACGTGGTATCGACTCTTTGAGCCATACCCGCACCCTAACAAAGACTTTGATGGTAAAGGCGGGACGGAAGTTAACAATAACCCTGATGGTATGGCTTGCAAGAATATCAAAAAAATGAACCAATCCGAATCCATTGAATCCATTGCATTCGTTGATCTCACGTTTTTGGAGGACGGGGTTTCCCAGATATTTTGCCTCAGGATATTTAAGCAAGAACAATTTCCTTTCTATTATGGTGAACTTTATCGAATAAATCATTCAAATGATGAGAACCCTATCCCGCTAATAACAAACCTATATTTTGGTGAGAGGCCACCTAAACGTGTTGCCATGGATAAAGACACTATCCGTTTCATATCCGGCACAACTTGGTTTGAGCAACCGTGGAGTTTCAATGCTTTGCTGGAATTGGAGAATGGAGTCGATAAACCCAACAGTGAACCGAAAGACACCCCTGACAGTGGGCCATTCAAAGGTGTTAAAGTATGGGTTGAGGAATTGAATAAGGACGATTGAAAGGTTCTTACTGACCCAACGCCCGAAAGTCGCTACAAACCCTCAACAGTGAGTCAGAGAACACGATGAACACATTCAAATTGACAAGCAGCAAGCGCTGCACAGAAATTTCCAAAAGATTGTTCGGCCTCTTGGCGCTTATCGGCCTACTACCTGCACCTGCGGTGGAAGCGGCGATCAATATCCCGCTAATCCAGCGCACGGAAGACATTCGTCAACGCCTGCTGGATGCCGATAAGGCAAATACCAAGAGCCATCCGCAACAGCAAGGCCCCGACAAGAATGAAAACCTAGCCAGTGGTGGCTGGTATAACTTTCCCAACTTCCCGAACTGGGGAAAGTGGCGGGATTGGCGAAATTATTAATCCAACATGAATGGGTTATTGGCATCTTTAGCCCCAGACTCCCCGGCCAGACAGACTGCGGCACCGCCTGACTGGAAGGGCCAACTGCAACTGCTGATAGTGCAGCCCTCGCCCTTTTGCAATCTGGATTGCGACTACTGTTACCTGCCGGACCGCCAAAATACCCGCCGCATGGATTTATCCACACTGGAGGCTGCGGCTACGAAAATTTTTGCGACCGGTCTCCCCTGTCCTGAGCTTACGGTCGTCTGGCATGCCGGCGAACCCCTGGCAGTACCCCGTGAATGGTACTTGAAGGCATTTGACCTGCTGGCCAAGCACTGTCCCGAGTCGGTGACCCTCACCCACAATATCCAGACGAATGGGGTTCTGATTGATGACGGCTGGGTGACTTTTTTTCAGGACCATGGGGTTAGGGTCGGTGTCAGTATTGATGGCCCTGACTGGTTGCATGACCGCCACCGCCGTACCCGCGACAACCGAGGCACCCATGCACGGGTAATGCGCGGCATTGAAGCCTTGCATCGCGGGGACTTTCCTTTCCATGTGATTTGTGTTTTGACGCGGGAGTCCCTAGACCACCCGGACGAACTCTTCGACTTCTTTGCTAACTTGGGTACGATCCATCTGTGTTTGAACATCGAAGAGATCGAATCCGCCAATCGAAGTTCCAGCCTTGCCGGCAATGTTGAGGACACCGAACACGCCTTCCGCCAGTTCATGGCCCGTATGGCGGAACGGCTATGCTCGGCGAACGGCTCACTCGCGCATTCTGCACCGAGGATGCGTATCCGGGAAATTGACGATATCCTACTGGCCTTGCGGCATCCTGGGTTTGGTCAACAAGTGGGCAATAGCCAAAACTTGCCGGGGCAAATCCTGAGCATTGCCTGGGATGGCCGTTTCGCGACCTTCTCCCCTGAATTGCTAGGCCAGTCGGCACCGGGCCTAGGCGACCTCACCCTTGGCAATGTGCTGAATGACCCCTTGCCGCCCCTGCCCGACGATGCCCGTTATCTTCGACAGTGGTCAGATATCTGGCAAGGCATCGAAAATTGTCGAAAAAGTTGTGCCTATTTCAATTTCTGCCGAGGCGGTGCGCCGTCCAACAAATTAGGAGAAACCGGTCGCTTCGACACCACCGAAACCCTGTTCTGTAGACTCACCCAGAAAGCGGTGACTGATGTGGTTTTGGCAGCGTTAGACCGGGACCTGCCTAGCCTACCGCAGCATGTCAAGCCCAAGCCTCGTTTTTGGTTAGGGGAAAACGGCCATAATAAAATGCATAACCGTTCATGAGTTTTAAATCCTTGGTCTTGGTTTAAAATCCAAGATTGTCATCCATGCAATGGAGGTTTGCTTGAGCAGTCTTTCAAAAAACTGGATTTACATTACATTGGTATTAATTACCCTGCTTGGCTTGCAATTACGCTTGCAAGCGGTACGCTACACGGTCGTTGACACGCCTATTCGTGCCGATGCCAAGGAATATCTATTTTATGCAATCAACCTGAAGGTTTTTCATACCTATTCGCGGTTTACAGAAGCACTTGAGGGAAAAGCGGCAAGCCCAAAACCGGATGCCCTGCGTTCCCCCGGTTATCCATTATTCGTTCGCTTGTTTATAGGCGATTCGTTTAATGAGGCAGATATCTTTAGCATAAGCATGGCCCAAGCCTTGTTGAGCACACTAACCATCGTGCTGGTGTATTTTTCGTTCGTGGGTTTCCTTAATCCGCCATTGGCCCTTCTCGCTGCTTTTTTTACTGCCATAAGCCCACATTTGGTGAATGCGAACGTTTATTTATTGAGCGAGACTTTGTTCTGTTTTCTGTTGATGCTATTTTTCTGGCTATTAACTCGCTTACGTTCCAATCCGAATCTTTTTTTGCTTTTGGCTACGGGCTTAGCCCTCGGTTTGGCGACCCTGACCCGGCCATGGACACAGTATTTTATCG
>QJPH01000291.1 GCA_003242955.1 Candidatus Methylumidiphilus alinenensis | reverse complement strand
CAAGTGAATGTGTGGCTCGACCTTGGTTTCCAAGGAGCGGAAACTGATTATGGATCGAAATCTAAAATAAACCTACCACACAAAAGGCCGAGGAAATCTAAAAATAACCCAAAACCAAAACTAACCGCCGCCCAAGTAAAACATAACCAGGAGCATGCAGGAACCCGCGTTTCAGTGGAACATGCCATCGGCGGAATGAAGGCTTTCCATTGCCTGACCCATCGGATTAGAAACCACCTGGACTCGCTAATTGAATACCTGTTTTGGATTCCGGCGGGTCTTTGGAACCTAAAAATAGCCTAAATTCATCAATTTAACGTCGGGAACAACTCTATTATCTCCGTCATTGCCTGCGGTATCGCGGCGATTGCCGGAAAGCTGTCCTGGGATTGGGCCATCAAAATCATTGTCGGCATTGTCCTGATCTTCGGCGCGGCGGCGATTGTTGACTACATCATTGCGGCGGCAGGCAACTAAGCATGGCGCAACGGGATCGGGCGGATCAAGAAACGGTGACGGTTGACCCGTTGTTTGTCGGACTGACGCGGCCGGCCACGATCATGGGGGTACCCTATGAGGCATTTGTGATCGAGTTAGTGGTTGTGTCGATCATTTTTTTAGGTGTCGGCGATCCGTTCTACATGCTCCTGCTGATGCCATTCCACGCGGTCCTGTACCTGGTCAGTGCGCAAAACCAAAATGCCTTCGGGGCCATCATGATTTGGTTGATGACCAAGGGCCGATGCAAAAACAGCCGTTTTTGGGGCGGCGCGGCGAGTTTTTCGCCGCTGGCGACAAAAAAATGGGTTAGTTGAAATTTTCGCGTCGCGAAAACGGAGCGTTTTGAAATTTTGAAATAGTCCGCCAGCCCGCCCCGCGAGGGGCGGGCTGAAAATGAATCTAAATGAGTGCCAAACACTAAATGACCGCCAAACCTAAATGAATGCCAAACCTAAATATGCTGCCGCTTTTGAAAACGAGGTCGATGCCTCGGCATTCATTCCCTACTCAAGTCATGCCACGAAAGACATCATCAAACTCGATGGCGGCGATTACATCAAAATCATCCGGCTGCAAGGCGCGGCGCATGAAAGCGCGGATATTCAAGATATCAACATCTGGCACGAACAATTGAATAATTTCATGATTAACCTAGCATCCCCGAATGTTGCCGTTTGGTCACACGTTGTTCGTCGGGAATATGGCGACTATCCAGAGGGCGATTTCATGCCCGGTTTCTGCCGCGACTTCAATCATCGGTACAAGGATAGTATTTCCGGTAGGCGGATGTTGATCAATGAACTGTACCTGACGATGGTGTACCGGCCCCAGCCGGTCAAAATCAATAAATTCATCGAATTGTTTGGCAAAAAGCCGCATGAACTCATGGAGGCTCAGCGCGATGACATTGAGGCAATCAATGACATCGGCGGTGCGGCCCTTGCTTCGCTGGATCGGTACGAGCCGGATATGCTCGGCTGTTATGAGCATAACGGTTTCATGTTTTCAGAAATGCTTGAGTTCCTCGCGTTCCTTGTCGATGGCGAGTGGCGGCGGTTTCCGCTGCCCCGTGCCGAGATAAAAGAGACGCTCTGCACGTCCCGGCCATTTTTTGGCAAGGGTGGTTTGATGTCGCTAAAAGGCCCGACAAGGACGCAGTACGCTGGCATTCTGGCGATACAGGACTATCCGGCGAACACCTTCCCCGGCATTTTGAATGGGTTGCTCTCCCTGCCTTTTGAGTTTGTGCTTACGCAGTCGTTCACCTTTTTGTCCAAGGCCAACGCCCTAGGCCGGATGTCCCGGCAACAGGCCCGCATGGTCAATGCCGGGGATGTTGCCGAAACCCAGATTGCCGACATCTCGGCGGCATTGGACGATCTGGTGTCCAACCGCTTCGTCATGGGGGCGCATAGCCTTTCGCTTTTGGTTTATGCGGAAGATCAAAAGGGGTTGAATGAAAACATCAATGCGGCGGGTTCCTCCCTGTCCCATGTGGGCATCAAATATGCGCGGGAAGAGGCCGGTATTGCGGGTTCGTTCTATGCCCAGTTGCCCGGTAACTTTAGTTACCGGGTGAGGGTGGGCGACATTACCAGCCGCAACTTTGCCGGGTTCTCTGCCTTCCACAATTACCCGATTGGACAGATACGCGGCAACCAATGGGGCGATGCGGTCATGATGTTTGCCACCACATCGGGTAGCCCGTATTACTTTAACTTTCATCGTAATGAGGGAAGGCAAAGCCATCTTGACCCCAATCACAGGGATTTAGCCAACACCATGGTCATTGGGCAGTCCGGTTCGGGTAAAACCGTGCTGGAAATGGCCTTGCTTGCCATGTCGCAGAAATTCAACCAACCGGCTACCCCGGCCTCTTACGTTTTGTTTGACAAAGACCTTGGCGCGTCCATCGGCGTGAGGGCCATGGGCGGCAAGTATTACACGGTTAAAAACGGGGTGCCTTCCGGCTTTGCGCCGTTCCAAAGGAGGACACCCCGGCGAACCTGTTTTTTCTGGAGGCACTCATTAAAAAACGGGTGCATCGTTTGATATTTTCGTGTTCTCGGCGTATAAATGGTGAAATTTTATATTTTTTAATTAACCCAAAAATAAGGCAATGTTTATCAGGCTACCAGCCAATGCTAAAGGTCGTTCATCAAGCCTTGATGGATGTCTTCCAGCTATTGCCAGTTGCCTACCTACCACTACTGCTAGACATCTAGCGACCATTGCGAGTCATCTAGCAAGCACTGCTACACATCCTTCCGTCATTGCCAGACATCTAGCAGCGACTGCGAGTCGTCTAGCAATCGCTGCTAGACATTGTTCGGTCATTGCTACACAACTAGCAGCCGCTGCTAGACATCCTTCGATCATGGCTACACATCTAGCAGCCACTGCTAGACACCCTTCGGTCATTGCTACACATCTAGCAGCCATTGCTAGACATCCTTCGATCATTGCCAGACACACGCGAACACGGCTAGACATCACGCAATGCTGGCTAGATCCTATCGAACACCACCGACACCACCCCGCTACCCGCCCCCGGTACGAGTGCGGTATGGAACTACAAAGCCATCTACCGTTACCACGATGAACAAGTGGGGCAGTGGAGCGATGTGGTGAGTGTGACGGTGGGGGGGTAATCATCATGGCTGCTCTGAACGCCAAACAAGAAGCGATGGATACCATCCAACGCTTGCCCGATGGCGTTGATTTTGACGAAATTGTTTATCGCCTCCATTTTGAATAAAATCCATCAAGGCTTGAAATATGTCGAGGAAGGCCACTTGATTACCACGGAAGAACTCATGCGCGAGATTGGATCGTTCCCACGCTAGGAGCGTGGGAGCCATCAATTGATGCACCTCCTTCGTCGGCGCATCCTATGCGGACTTACCCAGACTTAATATATAATGATGAGAGCAAAGCTTGGAAACCAGCGCAAAGATGCCTTATATTGGAGGCGAATATGAAAGAAAGAAACATTTTAATTGTAGCATTCAACTATGCAGGTCTCTTTATTGTAGGTATATCCGTCGGTGTTCTTGACGTAGTGATCGTCATGCTTGGCTTTCATTATTTGAATATGAGCTGGGGTGGATCCGGTGTCTATTCCGTGAATTTCGGCTCCTATAGATATTATAATGAAAATCCGGCATGGTCAATCGCAAAAACTCCTTTTGTTTTAATCCTTTTTGGGATTGTAGTTTGGACTGTACTTTGGATTGTAGGGGAAGGAAAATACTTACTTAAACAAAGACAATTATCGCAGTCGTTGATGTTTTATATAGGTGTAGCTGTCGGGGTCATTGTTGCATTAATAATTGGAGTTGATGCCATTTTAGATGGAGTTTATGCCATTTTAGATCACCTCATTCCCAAACATGCCTTTTTCCATAAAATTATTCCCGATGACTTTTCATATAAATCAAATTGATAGGCTTATCCTTTAGGATCGTAGCCCGGTAGGGTGGGCAAACGGCTTCATCGTTTGCCCATGCGGAACGAAGCCTCAACCTTGGCGAATGGTGGGCAAACTAAATCGCTTGCCCACCCTACAATTTGCTAAAATAACCCACCATGAAACACCGCATAGACCCAAAAATAGATTGCGTATTCAAGGCATTGCTAGGCTCGGAGGAAAACCGCAATCTGCTGGTGCATTTCCTTAATGCGGTATCGGTTGGCGATTTGACTGCGCCGATAACCGAGGCAGAAATCCTCAACGTGGCAAGGCGGATTCGTAAAGCGCGAGCGGCTCCGCCACTTATTGCGCCGTATATTAAATCTACCAATGTCATGCAATACGGCTTTTTCGTATTGCGTCGTACATGGTGTATCATGCAATAAGAAACTCGAATAGCGTATTATTTTAATGAGCATCCCTGTTATTTATCTGGATACATGCAGCATACAGCGTCCTTTGGATGACAAGTCACAGCCGAGAATTTATTTGGAAGCAGAAGCTATTTTAGCTATCTTACAATTAGTGGAAGCTAAAGAACTTGAATTGCTATCTTCAGATGTACTTGGGTATGAAATATCTAAAATTCCAAGTATCAATCGTCAATCAGAAGCCAAAGCACTCTTGAAGATTTCGTCAAAAAATGCGCCTGTAAAACCTAGTACCAAGGAACTGAGTGAGAAAATTATAGCCATTGGCGTAAAGCCATTTGATGCTTTACATGCAGCGGTTGCCATTGAAAACAATGTTCGATTTTTCTGCACTTGTGATGACAAATTGCTTAAAAAACTAAAATCTTTAGATTTTGGAGATAATACTAAATTTGTATCTTCACTTGAATTAATAGTTGAGGTGACTACATGAATGCCGTAATCAAACCCATTGCTTTAATCAATGAAAGTGCCACTAATATTTTAATCAAGGAAATGGGTGTAATTGATACCATCCGGTTTATCAATCAATTTACCACAGGACATGGAAATTATACGGAAGAGCGAAGAAAGATGGTCGATACCATGACACTAGATGAGATTATTGCTGGTATTGATGCGATGAATAAGGCATAACATTTGAATTTCATTATTGCTTATTTCGCTTGACAAGCACCCATCATGAAACACCGCATAGACCCAAAAATAGATTGCGTATTCAAGGCATTGCTCGGCTCGGAGGAAAACCGC
Organism: Candidatus Methylumidiphilus alinenensis; assembly: GCA_003242955.1. Classification (GTDB taxonomy): domain Bacteria; phylum Pseudomonadota; class Gammaproteobacteria; order Methylococcales; family Methylococcaceae; genus Methylumidiphilus; species Methylumidiphilus alinenensis. Next base: position 5,435 of record QJPH01000291.1, on the reverse strand, counting down.
AATCTGCTGGTGCATTTCCTCAATGCGATATTAACCAACGATTTAACCGCACCGATAACCGAAGCGGAAATTCTCAATCCATACAACGATAAGGAATTTCTAGACGATAAACTCAGCGTGGTGGATGTCAAAGCCAAGGACAGCGAAGGACGGTTTTACCAGATTGAAATCCAGTTATTGACCTATCGGCACTTGCCGGAACGCATGGTCTATACATGGTGCGACATCATCAGTCAGCAACTGCAAAGCGGCAATGATTACAGCTTGTTAAAGCCGGTTTATAGTATCTGGCTGTTGGCGGAAAATCTGCTGCCCGGTGAAACCGACTACGCCCACGAGTACAAACTGCAAAACCGTCAGGGCCGCACTTTGGCGGATTTGGGCGGCATCCATCTGTTGGAACTGAAAAAATTTACGGCGGAACGGATCGAAACCGAGGAACAACGCTGGCTACAGTTTTTCAAAGAAGGCGAGCAACTGGATGAAAGCGCACTACCAGACTGGATGAACACAGACGAAATGAGGCAAGCCATGAAAACCCTGAAACTGTTTTCCGATAAAGAACGCGATTACCACGCCTATCAAGCGCGGCAAAACTATCTGCGCGAACAGCGGACTATTCAAATAGAAAGGGAGGAAGATTTGAGGGAAATGGAGAAAATTAAGCTGGAAAAGGAGCATATCGAGCGGGAGAATGAGCGGATACAGCATGACATGGAACAAGCTCAACAGGATTTACAGCGGGAACGGTTGGAAAAGCAAGCCGCCTTGCAAGAAAAGGAATCTGCACAAGCAGAAATTGAACGGCTCAAAGCATTACTCGCTCAACCAAAGCAATAAACTACTTTCAATCACCAGACCGTCAGTATCATTTTGGTCAGTTATCCACTTTTCGGCGGATTATATCCCTGTATCCACCCTACAATTAACCAACATGAAACACCGCATAGATCCCAAAATAGATTGCGTATTCAAGGCATTGCTCGGCTCGGTGGAAAACCGCAATCTGCTGGTGCATTTCCTCAATGCGATATTAACCAGCGATTTAACCGCACCGATAACCGAGGTTGAGATACTCAACCCCTACAACGACAAAGAGTTTCTGGACGATAAACTGAGCGTGGTGGATGTCAAAGCCAAGGACAGCGAAGGGCGGCTTTACCAGATTGAAATCCAGTTATTGACTTATCGGCATTTGCCGGAGCGGATGGTGTATACCTGGTGCGACATCATCAGCCAGCAACTGCAAAGCGGCAATGATTACAGCCTGTTAAAGCCGGTTTATAGTATTTGGCTGTTGGCGGAAAACCTGCTGCCCGGTGAAACCGACTACGCCCATGAATACAAACTGCAAAACCGTCAAGGCCGCAGCTTGGCGGATTTGGGCGGCATCCATCTGTTGGAACTAAAGAAGTTCACGGCGGAACGGATCGAAACCGAAGAACAACGCTGGCTACAGTTTTTCAAAGAAGGCGAGCAACTCGACGAGGCGGCATTACCGGATTGGATGAACACTGACGAAATGAGGCAAGCCATGAAAACCCTGAAACTGTTTTCCGACAAAGAACGCGATTACCACGCCTACCAAGCACGGCAAAACTATCTGCGCGAACAACGGACTATTCAAATTGAGAGAGAGGAAGATCATCGGGAAATGGAGAGGATTAAGCAAGAAATGGAACAGGCTCAACAGGATTTAGAGCGAGAACGGATGGAAAAGCAAGCGGCTTTACAGCGTGAGCAAGCCGCTTTGCAAGAAAAAGAATCTGCACAAGCAGAAATTGAACGGCTCAAAGCATTACTGGCTCAACCCAAGCAATAAACCACTCACAATCACCATGCCATCAGCACCGAAACGCCAGTGCTGTCTGCGCATCTGTCTTATCTGAAATGGGCGTAAGCCCTTATCTTATTATCAGCAATTCTCATCTTGATCGTCGGCAAGACGGGATCGGGGAAGACCACGATCACCAAAAGCCTGACAAGAAGCATTCCCATGCATGAACGGTTGATCACCATTGAGGACGTGCATGAGATTTTTTTGAACCAACACCCGAACAAGGTTCATTTGTTCTACTCGCGTGAAGATGAGGGCGGCTCCAAGGTTAGCCCCAAGCAAGCACTGGCATCCTGCCTGCGCATGAAGCCCGACCGCATACTCCTTGCCGAGTTGCGCGGGGATGAGGCATGGGAGTTTGTCAAAAGCGTCAACACCGGCCACCCTGGTTCCATCTCGACGATGCATGCCAACGGCGCTTACGAGGCGTTTGAGCAATTGACGGCCTTGATAAAGGATAGCAAAACCGGCGCCCATTTGGATGTCGCCTACATCAAAAATCGCCTGTTCACGACCCTGGACATCGTTCTCTATTATTCAAAGCGGAAACTCAAGGAGGTTTACTATGACCCAGAGCATAAGCGAAAGCTTTTGGGCTAAAACCAGCATTGCAATCATCCTGCTGTTCGCCATGACCGGCGTATGGGCGTATCTGTCAGGGGCTTTTCTGTTGATTGCCTTTGACAAGGATTACAACAGCGCGAATCTTATAACCTATTACCAATATTGGTATCACTATCGGACTGACAAGGCCGTGGAGAAATGGCTTGTCATTACCGGCGGCGTGGCTTTCGTAATGGTCATGTCGCCCTTGTTGGTTTTGCTGATTCCAAGCAAGCGGAGCCTGTTCGGTGATGCCCGGTTTGCCAAACCCAGTGAAATTAGAAAGTCCGGTCTTCTCGGTGAGAAAGGCTTGATTGTTGGAAAGTATGCCGGCCGATACCTGATGTTCGCCGGACAGCAACACGTCATCATGTCCGCCCCCACACGAAGCGGCAAGGGTGTTGGCGTGGTCATTCCCAATCTGCTTAACTGGCCCGATAGTGTGGTTGTCCTCGACATCAAGCAAGAGAATTGGAACATAACGAGCAAATACCGGCGCAAATATGGGCAGGAGTGCTATCTTTTCAATCCTGCGGCGACTGACTATAGGACTCACCGCTACAATCCGCTTCACTACATCAATTCAGACCCCAACTTTCGGATTGATGACGTTCAAAAGATTGCCAACATGCTGTTTCCCGATCAGGCGGGAACCGATGTGATTTGGACGGCGACCCCTCGGAGCTTTTTCCTCGGTGTGGTTCTGTATTTGATCGAAACACCCGGAAAGCTGGTGACAATAGGCCAAGTCCTGCGCGAGAGTCTAGCCAATGGCGATGGCTCGGTATACTTTGCCACCCTCATCAACGCAAGGGCCGCATCGGACAATCCCCTAAGCCCGGCGTGTTGCAGGGCGTTGAACAGCTATATCTCGATCTCTTCGGAAAACACCCGTGCCGGTGTCATTACGTCGTTTCGGTCAAGGCTTGAGCTTTGGATGAACCCGCTTGTCGATGCGGCCACCAGCGCCAATGATTTTGACTTGCGCGACATCCGCAAGAAAAGGATGTCCATCTACTTGGGTGTCACCCCGGACAACTTGGAGCGGCTGGCCCCGTTGATGAATTTGCTGTTCCAGCAATTGATCGACTTGAACACCCGCGAACTTCCAAACCAGAACAAGTCACTCAAATACCCCTGCCTGTTGTTGATGGATGAGTTTACCGCCATCGGCAAGATGGGAATCCTCTCCAAAGGCATCAGCTACATTGCCGGTTACGGACTGCGAATGATGCCCATCATTCAAAGCCCCTCGCAATTGATGGAAGTCTACGGCAAGGATGCCGCACAGACCTTCACCACGAATCATGCCCTGCAAATTGTTTTTCCGCCCAAAGCCTCGGAAACCCAAACCGCGAAGGACATATCCGAGTGGCTCGGCTACCAGACCGTCAAGGGCGTTTCCGAATCCAAGGGCAAAGAGCTATTTTCAAAAAGGAACAAATCGGAAAACATTTCTGACCAACGCCGTGCGCTCATGCTGCCGCAAGAAATCACGGGCCTTGGGCAAGACAAGGAACTGGTTATTCTTGAAAATCTACCGCCTATCTTGGCTAAAAAGATCGTCTACTACAAAAGCGCCGATTACATGGATAGGCTCAAATTGGTTTCCGCTTCTTTGGGTAGATTGGGGAAAAAGCTGCCCAATCAATTGCAAATGGACCACGCCATCAATCGGGGCGAACTCGCCGCCGCTGTCCCGTTAATCAGCCTTGAGGAATACCACAAACTCATTGGCAGTGATAACGAACCTGTCACGGTTGCCATGCCCCAACAACCAACAACGACACAGACGGTCACGATAAGGCGCGATGCAACCCCGGCAGACATTCCATTACTGGATAAGTTTTCCTTCAAAGCGTTTGATGTCGAATACTCAAATATTACTGTCCCTGCCAAGGGGACTATGGATATTGATGCTTTAAACGCTTACGCAGTTATCCGGTGTTTAGAGGCTGGCGTAGAACCCGCGTAGCACTAGAAACCATTTAACCACTCAAAAACAGAAATTATAGATGGACGCACAAAAACAAAATCTAGCCGGTGCTGCCCCTGAAAATCCAAATCCATCGACAGATACCGGCAAAGCCACGCCTGAAACCATCGTCATTGATCAGGCAACTAAAGACCGGCTGGCCGACATTCGCGCCCGTGACGCTGCCCAGGTTCAAGAGGCATTGGGCCTTAATTCGATTGAGCCGGACATCGAAAGAAAGCGTCAAAAGCTTGATGATGAAAAGGAAGAGGCCAAACGTGCCGCATGGTTGAAAAAAGCTGACCAGACCCAACAAGAAGCCCCGCCAAAGAAAGCCTCTGCTAACAAAGTTGAATCTGATGAAGTGTTCACCGCCACCCAAGAGGCAAAGCCTCTGGTTCCCAAGGAGATTGAAAAACAATACTTGCGGGTGGGGGACAAATATTATCATCCGAAAAATGCCGATGTGCTGGCCTTCGAGGACAAGGGCAACAAACTAGAAACCCGTTCCAATAGTGAACAAATCGCCGAATCCATGGTTCGCATTGCGGAGGCCCGTGGATGGGACGAAATCAAAGTATCCGGCTCGGAGACTTTCCGCCGTGAGGTTTGGCTTGAAGCGGCTTCGCGTGGAATGCACGTCAAAGGCTATGAGCCTTCGGAACAGGACAAAGCCCATTTAGTCAAGCGTTCCAATGATCGGCAAGCCAATAATGTTGAGAGTGCGGATTCTCCCGCCAAGGTTAAAGATTTTCGCGTAGGCGAAAATGACAGCGATAAAACCGTACCCAATAGGGGCGGTATTCCAACTGCCGAAACGACCGCTTCAACGCCTAACGCTCCTGCCGCTGCCGAAGCTCCCGCGAAGCCAGAACCACAAGCCCAAGCCCCAGAAAGAACCATTGACGACAAAGCCATAAAAGGCACGGTCGGTGTTCTGGTTGCGCATGGGGCCGACAAGTACCTTCATGATGAAAAAAACACCGCGTCTTATTTCGTGACGACCCGCGACGGCAAAGA
>QJPH01000428.1 GCA_003242955.1 Candidatus Methylumidiphilus alinenensis | reverse complement strand
CCTGAAGGTTTAACGGAATGTCTGTTTTAGGTATATTTTTAAGATGAAAATGCTGTATATCAAGATTTCTCTATGCTTCACATACCTTTTGCAGAAATGTATGCCAACCAATCATTTAAACGCGTATAATAATGCACCTATGGGCTTCCCTCAACGCGGTAGGGCGCAACAGGCGTGTTCCGTCGTTTTGACAACGTCTTTTGTTGACCGTCAAAACGGCCTATGTGCCATTTTATTCACTGCTAGGAGTCCCGATTTGCATTCATGTACAGCTTTTTTTCTTAAGAAAGGAAAATGATAATAAAGGACACTCATTCAAACTATCCTGTGTGTCTGTGCTTTGCAAAATGGTATAACCCAACAAGTAACTATTCGATATTACAAACGCTGTATGACTTCATATCTTTCTACAAGTTTTTATAGTAATGCGAAATTGGCCGATATATTGGTCGATTTAAAGTTTATTAATAAAGACCATGAGTTCATATTTTATGAGGTACTTAATAAAGTTGTTAATGTTAGTCCCTTTGTTCTCAACTGCATTACAAAAAATTCAATTATTATTCATGAATTAGTTGAGTCAGGTTATTTGTTTCAAGAAAGTTCACTATATCGCTTTAATTCAGATATACACAATCTATTGTCTTCAATAAGCAATGATAATGATTTATATAAAATACTTCGTTATTATAGAAATCGAGAAATGGTTAGGATTGCTTGGCGCGATATAGCTGGATGGGCGAATATCGAAGATACTATGTTAGAAATAACCTGTTTAGCTGAGGCATTTATCAGCGAAACATTAGATTATCTTTTTGCTAAATTATGCATTGAAAAAGGATGTCCAATAAATAAATTAGGACAAATTCAGAACATAGTAGTTGTTGGAATGGGAAAGCTTGGTGCATGGGAATTAAATTTCTCTTCAGATATTGATCTCATTTTTTTTTATGAAAGTGATGGTTTGTTAACTGACAAGAAATCAACTTCTTATTTTGAATTTTACACCAAATTAGTGCAATCTTTTATTAAAGCAATTGATTCTAATACTGAAAATGGATTTGTATTCCGCGTGGATACAAGGCTCCGCCCTTTTGGTGAAAGTGGACCTATTGTTATGAACTATGATGGGTTGGAAATTTATTATCAAGGGCAAGCTAGGGAATGGGAACGATATGCTATGGTCAAATCAAGAGTGATTTATGGCGATGTAAACGCAGGTGAAAGATTACAGGCTCTTCTTACACAATTTACATATAGACGGTATTTGGATTATCGTGCTGTCGGTGAACTTCGTCAATTAAAGAAAAAAATAAATATTGAACTGCAATCTAAAGATAAATTAAATAACATCAAATTGGGGTTAGGAGGGATACGTGAAATAGAATTTATAGGACAAGTTTTTCAGTTGATTCGCGGTGGTCGAGATAAAATATTACGTGAACGAAGTATCTTAAAAGTTTTTGATATATTATACGAACTAAATTTACTTCCAATAGAAATTATCTCCACACTTAAGGAGTCTTATCGTTTTTTACGAACGGTTGAAAATCGATTGCAACAATATGAAGATAAACAAACACACGATATCCCGAAAAATATTACACAACAAAATATTCTAGCCTCTGGATTAGATTATCCCGACTGGGAATCTCTAAGTAATAAAATTCAATCTGTCCGTTTAGTTGTACATGATATTTTTAATCAAATTATAGCAAATAGAAATTCTTTATCGGATGAATATAATATAATTGATTGGTTAGATGCCGATATTTCTTTTATTTCTACCCATCTCAGAGCACTTGGCTACTCTAGTCCCGAATCTATTATTAATTTGATTATTCAATTCAAGCAATCTTATTCTGTACGGAAAATCACTGCTAGGGGTGTCAATGAACTTAACCGTTTGATTTCTAAAATACTTGAATATATCGTTAATTATGATAATAATTTTGATATTTTGTCTCGTTTATTCAATCTATTCAATGCTTTAGCTGGACGAAATGTTTACTATGCGCTATTGAATGAAAATAAACAAGCTTTATCACAATTAATAAACCTAGCATCTAAAAGCTCTTGGATAGTTAACCTGATTTCCAATCATCCTATATTGTTAGATGAACTTCTTGATTCACAGTCATTATATTCTCCTGTAACAAGGCAAAGTTTGAACGATGAGCTTAATTATTTTTTGCAACAAATCAATGTAGATGATATGGATGAGCTTTTAAATGCCTTACGGCAATTTAAAAATGCAAATATACTTAGAATTGCGGCTGCCGACTTATACGGAATCATATCTATTAGTGTTATTAGTGATTATTTATCACTATTGGCAGAAGTTATTCTGGAATATGTTTTACAACATGCATGGCGTTTGACAGTTCTACGTCATGGCACACCACCCCAAACAAATCTAGGTCAAATTAAAGGATTTGGCATCATTGCGTATGGGAAGCTAGGAGGACTTGAATTAAGTTACTCTTCAGATTTGGATTTGGTTTTTCTCTATGGTGGCGTGAGTGACACTACGCTTACAGTGGGTGAAAACCCAATTCCCTGTGCTCAATTTTACGCTAAAGTAGTTAAGCGCATGGTCGTTATTCTTACTACTCATGTTCATTCGGGTACACTTTACGAAATTGATTTGAGGCTTCGTCCTAGCGGTAACTCGGGTCTCTTAGTCAGTAGTCTTGAAGCCTATCAAACTTATCAATTGGAAAACTCTTGGACATGGGAGCAACAAGCTCTGGTGCGCGCAAGATTCATTACTGGTGATGCAATTATAGCAGACAGTTTCCATATCATACGTCAACGCTCACTATGTAGAAAACGCGATACAATGTTGTTGAAAAGTGAGGTTTTGGAGATGCGTTGTAAAATGCGTCAAAATTTGGAGGTTAAAATTACTGGACGATTTGATCTAAAGCAAGCAATTGGTTGTATTGCAGATATCGAGTTTATAGTACAATTCGCTGTGTTGGCACTTTCGTATGAACATCATAACCTCATTCGATGGACAGATGTTTTACGCTTATTGGTCTGCTTACAAGAAATTGGTTTTTTTTCTGTGGAAGAGACTGAACTATTGAGCAATGCTTATTGCCAATTTCGCGAACAGTCTCATCATGCTGCATTGCTTGAGCAATCAGCTACCGCCTCTGAGAACGATTTTGTTTCGATTCGTTCTAGGGTTGCAACTGTTTGGCATGACAAAATTGAACGAACATAATATCTATATTCTTTTACTAACATATCTATCGGAGACAAATCGATGACGATGGACGACAGAGATGGCGTCATCTGGCTGGATGGCGAATGGTTGCCTTGGAGGGATGCCAAGACTCATGTACTGACTCATACTCTTCATTATGGATGTGGAGTTTTTGAAGGTTTAAGAGCATATCAAACTGCTAAGGGTACTGCAATTTTCCGTTTGCGTGACCATACTGATCGTTTATTCCGATCAGCAAAAATTCTGAATATTAAAATTCCTTTTGATAAGGATTTATTAGATCAGGTCCAGATTGAAGCCGTGAAAAGGAATAATCTTTCTAGTGCTTATATTCGCCCTATGTGTTTCTTAGGTGCAGAGGGCATGGGTTTACACGCCGCAAATCTAACCACTCATGTTATGGTAGCGGCTTGGGAATGGGGAAGTTACCTCGGGAATGATGGTATTGAGAAGGGTATAAAGGTTCGCACATCATCCTACGCTCGTAATCATATTAATAGTTTGATGTGTAAGGCTAAAGCTAATGGAAACTATTTAAACTCTATTCTAGCCGTTCAGGAAGCGGTTTCATGTGGCTGTGATGAGGCTTTGTTGTTGGACCATGAGGGATATGTGGCAGAAGGTAGCGGTGAGAATATATTTATTGTCCGCCGAGGTAAGCTTTTTACCCCTGACTTAACTTCAGCCCTTGAAGGTATCACACGCGAGACGGTCATGACGATAGCCTCAGAACTTGATATTGAAGTCGTTGAGAAGAGAATAACCCGCGATGAAGTTTATGTGGCTGATGAGGTTTTCTTTACCGGCACTGCGGCTGAGGTCACTCCAGTTAGAATTTTGGATGGTCGTGAGATTGGAAACGGAAGTCGAGGGCCAGTTACTACACAAATCCAATCCATTTATTTCGACTATGTGCATGGTCGTAGAGTAGACCACAGTGAGTGGTTAAGCTATTCAAGCTGAAATGTGTATCTTACTAGGGTAATCCATGTCTAATCAAACTATTAAAAAAGTAGCCTTAGCCTATTCAGGTGGTCTCGATACCTCTGTGATCTTAAAATGGTTAGAAGAAACCTATAATTGCGATGTCGTTACTTTTACTGCCGATATCGGCCAGGGCGAAGAAGTAGAGCCGGCCCGTGCTAAGGCTAAAGCCATGGGGATCAAAGAAATCTATATCGACGATCTTCAAGAGGAATTTGTCCGGGATTTCGTATATCCAATGTTCCGCGCCAACACCGTTTATGAAGGTGAATACTTGCTCGGAACATCGATTGCCCGTCCACTAATAGCGAAACGTTTGATTGAGATTGTCAACCAAACGGGTTGTGATGCTATTTGTCACGGTGCGACTGGCAAGGGGAATGATCAAGTACGCTTTGAATTGGGCGCTTACGCCCTAAAACCTGACATTAAAGTTATCGCTCCCTGGCGTGAATGGGATTTAACTTCCCGTGAAACTTTGTTGGCCTACGCCGAGAAGCACAACATACCCATTGAGATGAAACGCGGCAAGTCTTCACCCTATTCTATGGATGCTAACCTGCTGCATATCTCATACGAAGGTGTCATTCTCGAAGATCCCTGGGCTGAACCCGAAGAAGACATGTGGCGCTGGACGGTCTCACCCGAATCCGCTCCGGATCAACCTCTTTACTTGGAGTTGACTTACGATCAGGGCGATATTGTTGCCATTGATGGAGAGCAATTAAGTCCGGCGAAGGTTTTGGCTAAACTCAATTATGTAGGTGGTGCCAACGGCGTGGGTCGTTTGGACATTGTGGAAAACCGCTATGTTGGTATGAAATCCCGTGGTTGCTATGAAACCCCTGGTGGCACAATCATGCTAAAGGCTCATCGTGCGATTGAATCACTGACGCTAGATAGAGAAGTAGCCCACCTCAAAGATGATTTAATGCCCCGCTACGCTAGTTTGATCTACAACGGTTATTGGTGGAGTCCAGAGCGATTGATGCTGCAACAGATGATTGATGCATCCCAAGTCAATGTTAACGGCCAAGTAAGGTTGAAGCTGTATAAAGGCTCTGTCAGCGTCGTCGGTCGAAAATCGGAAACCAACAGCCTTTTCGACATGAACATTGCCACCTTCGAAGACGACAAAGGGGCTTACAACCAAAAAGATGCCGAGGGGTTCATTAAGCTGAATGCTCTCCGATTGAGGATTGCCGGTAAGAAGGGGGTTAAATTTACGGAAACAAGATAAATATAAAATAACCAATGAACAGCATCAAATGGATTATGCCTTGTAAGATATTTGCCCCCCCGCTGACAAAAGTAATGAGGGTAATTAATAAAGTTGCCATCAACAATGTCGAATTAGTGCCATCCAGTCCCAATGTCAACTCCACGCCCTGGGATGACGCGGCAATCAGAATGATGGGTACGGTAAGTCCGATGGTCGAGAGTGTCGTTCCTAGGCAAATGTTGACTGCCCGTTGCATCCGGTTAGCTAGGGCAGCGCGGATCGCGCCTAAGCCTTCGGGGGTCAAGCCTAGGCTAGCGATAATCAATCCTCCCAAGGCGGTTGGGGCTTTGAGTTCGATGATACCGTAATTGACCGCCTCCCCTAAATATTCTGACAGCAAAACCACCGGAATTAACGAAATCACCATCCCGGCACCTAGCTTAAGGAGAGTCCCCCAATTTCTGTCTTGAATATTGGGGGAGTGCAGTTCGGTGGAATGTGGATTGGTGGATGCATGGTCGAAATAGGATCGGTGTCGACCGGTCTGGATCATCAGAAAAAGCAGATATACGACTACGGAAAGTGTGCCTAGGTAGATTTCTTGGCGCAGATCCAGGGTAGGCCCTTTAGAGGAAACAGTGTAGTTCGGCATGATCAGCAGCATCATAGACAGCGGTGCGATCAATTGCACAAAAGATAGTGCGCCGCGTAAGTTAAACCCTTGTTCCCGGTGTCGCCAGCCTCCGCTAGTTATCGCCGCGCCAACCATGCCATTCATTGTGATCATCAATATGGCAAAGACGGTATCGCGCAACAGGCCGGGATTATTTTTTCCATTGAACATCATTTGCAACATCAAACTGACTTCGATGATGGTCGCAGCCAGCGTCAATACCAAGGTGCCATAAGGCTCTGGTAACAAGTCGGCCAAATGGTCGGCGTTACGGACCACGGAGAGCACGCAACCCAGCATCAAGACGAAAACCCCCACCCCCAAGCCGATGATCAACCGTTGTTCGTGTAAAATGGGGAATGCATCACCATACCAATGCAGCCCCCCCCATAAAATCCAGCCTAGGCTGATTGACGCAATTCCTACGATTTGGCTTGCGGAGTGCTGTTTGGTAGTTGGCGGGGTTAAGGCGGTCTTTGCCCTATGTTTTCTTTTGCGCATCGGCTGGGGCGGGAATTTAAATGTTATGGCTTAGTATAAGGCAATATATCCAACAATTCTCACTTTGAGCGCTCTTTCTTTCATGAAATTTGACCAAGGAAAAAATCTCCGTTATAATGCGTCAATAAATAGTTGATGCAATAAGTCGATTAGCGGGGTATAGCGCAGTCTGGTAGCGCGTCTGCTTTGGGAGCAGAATGTCGGGAGTTCGAATCTCTCTACCCCGACCAACCTTTTAGAAGCGCTTGTAGCTCAGCCGGATAGAGCATCGGCCTTCTAAGCCGAGGGTCGCAGGTTCGAGTCCTGCCAAGCGCGCCAATAACCATATTATGGTGACCGTAGCTCAGTTGGTAGAGTCCAGGATTGTGATTCCTGTTGTCGTGGGTTCGAGCCCCATCGGTCACCCCATCTTCGGGCCATTAGCTCAGTTGGTAGAGCAGCGGACTCTTAATCCGTTTGTCGTAGGTTCGACCCCTACATGGCCCACCAAAATCAATCAGTTAGCCGCAAGTTTCCCACGCAAGATTACAAGTGCGGGACTTTTGCGGGACTCTTTCTCACAAACTTTGTTGGCTGCCTCTATCAAGCTAGTGATTTCTGCCGAGGAATAGTGAGTGGTGATTCTCCCTGACTTATGCCCAAGCAAATCCTGCCTGTCCTCATAGCTGACGCCTGCTGCTCGCAAACGCCTACCAAAAGTATGCTTAAGATCATGAACCCGCACATTTTGTATACCCGACGATTTTTTAGCTTCCCTCCATCCCGAATTGTTCATTCGTTGGATAGGCTTGCCCCTAAATGAAAAAACGAACTCGGGGTGCTGTCCACGAACGGATTCAATCACTGAACTAGCAACACGATTCAGGACGATCAATCGGTCAATTCTGTTTTTCACATTTTGACCTGGAACAATAAATACACTCGTACTTAGTTCCGGGATAGCTATTTCCCATTCCCATTTCAAACTACAAACCTCTCGTTCCCGGCAACCAGTATTCACTTTGAACAAAGCCATGTTGGCGAGGTGAATTGGCAACTCCTTAAACAATTTCTCCTGCTCATCCCAGTTTAGAGGATAAGGTTTCCGCAAATCGAATTCCGGTAGTAACTTGATCTTAGGGGATGACTGAAGCCAACTGAGTCCATACTCGTCAATCCACTCGGTGGCCGCTAGGTTCAAAATGTGCCTGACGACCTTCAAAGCTTGATTAATTGTGCGGGTCTTAACCCCTTCATTGCGGCGAGCCTCAATAAAAGGAGCCAATGTTCCCATATGCACAGATTCCAATGGTAAATCACCAATAAATGAGTCCAATTTTTTCAACCAGCTTGCATCATCCTTAATACTAGATTTAAAGCTTTCGTTAAGGTGCTTGGTGGCGGCCTGACGAAAGGTTCTATCGGGGCGAACCCCATAGACTTCAGCTTGCCGTGTTTCTTCCAAGCGTCGGGCTAAGTATCTTTCGGCTTCCCGCAAGTCGCTCGTTCCAGTGCTTTCGCAAAAGCGGCGGCCTCTGACTTGCTTGTCGATGTGCCATAGCCCATTCCTCTTGATGAGGCCCGGTGTGCGTTTTTGTTTGGTTTTTGACATGTGTCAACTCCTAAAACTTTCTGCGCCGGGCGTCCGTTGCAAGACTTATAATCCTCTGCCCAAGCGTCAAGGTCAAGACGGTCAAATGCAATGCCCTGATCGCCAATAGGAATTTCAATTAGGCAAGGGCGAACTGTTTGGTTGAAGCGGTTGCGGTCCATCCCCAGGTAGGTTGGCGCATCCCGCAACCGGATCAACCTCGACTTGCAACCGAAAACGAGGCAGAGTCCGTAGGCGAAATGCCGCTGGAACGCCTGCAACTGGGGCTGGACCGGGCCTTGCGCGGCGACTACCGCCCGCCGCCGCTGTTTGGCCTGGTCCTGGAAACCGCCAGTGGCAATCTGCGCCCGCTGGCCGTGCCGCCGTTCTTCGACCGGGTGTTGCAACGGGCCGTGGCGCAAATCATCAACCCCGCGCTGGAATCCTCCCAATACCGCCACAGTTACGGCTACCGCGCCGGACGTTCGCGGATGAACGCCCGCGACGCGGTGCAAGCCGCCAGTCGGCAAGGCTACCAGTGGGTGTATGAATCCGACATCGCCGATTTTTTCGACAGCGTTGACCGGGGGCGGCTTGAAGTCCGCCTGCGGGCGCTGTATGGCGAAGACCCGATGGTGGACCTGCTGCTCGATTGGATGGGCCAGCCGGTGGAATACCAAGGCCAGACCATTGCCCGCAAGGCCGGTCTGCCGCAAGGCTCGCCGCTCAGCCCGGCGATGGCTAATTTGATGCTGGACGATTTCGACGGCGACATGGAGGTTCTGGGCTTCAAGCTGATCCGCTTCGCCGACGATTTCGTCGTCCTCTGCAAAAGCCGGGGACAGGCCGAAAGCGCCAGTCGTGCCGCCGCCGCGTCCCTGGCCGAGCATGGGCTGGGCCTGAACCCCGACAAATCCCGCATCAGTGCCTCGGCGGATGGCTTCCGCTATCTGGGCTATCTGTTCGTCAACGACTTGGCGGTGGACGTGTCCGGCCACAAGTCGGAAACCCAGGTCAAGCCGGAAATACCCCCCAACTCCTGGCTGGCCCGTCTAGCCGGACGCACACCGTTGCCGGTCGATGGGGTTGAAATTAGCCGTCATTCCGGCATGGACCGCCGGAATCCAGATTGCATGGATGCCCCAAATCCGCGCCATCCCTGGAGCCTAGGTTCCGGCGTCCCCTGCCGGAACGACGAGGAAACGCTCAATTCAACAGCATTGCCCCCAGAGGGAGAGGGGGCCAAACCAGCCAAAATCGGCGCAATGGACGACCTCGGCCAAATGCTCTGCATCACTGGCGAACGCGCCACCCTGTCCACCCACGCCGGCCGCTTGCGCGTGGAACGCGGCGAGCAAACCCTGCACGACCTGCCCTGGCGCAACCTGCAAGCCGTGGTCTTGTTTGGCTCCCACACCCTCACCACCCCGGCGCTGCAAGCGGCCCTCAAGCAAGCCGTGCCGGTGCATTTCGCCGGGGCGGTCGGCGGTTATCGCGGCGTGTTGTGGACCGGCAGGCCCGCCGAACCCGGCTGCGGCCTGTGGCTGAAACAGGCCAACCTGTTTGCCGACCCCGCCAACGCCCTGCTGTCGTTCGGCTACACCTTGCTGAACGGCTATGTGGAAACCCTGCTCCATGCCGACGGCCTGCTGCCCTGGCTGGGTTTCTACCACCAGGCGCATGGCCGCCACGCCACCTTGGCCTCCGACCTGATGGAGCCTTTCCGCCATTTGGTCGAGCGCACCGTCCTCTCCGCCGTCCAGCGCCATGAACTTAAAGCCCAAGACTTCTTCATTGCCGCGAACGGCGCATGCATGATGCAAAAAGAGGCCCGCCGCGTCTTCTTCGCCCAGTTGTTGGATCGCTTCAACACCCCGCTCGCGGCCTACGGCGAAGACGTGGCGCTGACCCCTGTGCAGCACATCCACCGGCAAAACTTGTCGCTGACGGGCTGGTTAATGCGGGGCGAGGCTTTCCAAGCTTTTCGGACGCGGTGAGAATATATCTCGTCATTCCGGCAGGGATGCCGGAATCCAGCGTCCATGGATGGCAATCTGTGGGGCATAATCGCTTCTAAAATAATCTACGATCAGGATTCTTCACCATGCACATCTACTTGGCCTGCTTCGACATCAGCGACGACAAGAACCGCGACCGGGCGGGCAAGGAACTTTTGACCTATGGGGACCGTGTGCAGAAATCCGTGTTTGAAATCGCCATCCGCCGCCCGGAGGACTTCGCCTCAAGCTGGCCCCGCTGCTGGAAGACGGCGACGACTTCCGCTTCTACCGCCTGTGCGCCGACTGCCGCAGCCAGTCCTTTGGCATTCGCGGCGAACGCCTCGCCCAATTCCCGCCGGCGGTGGTGGTTTAGGCATTTGGTGAACCTCCGCACCCTATTGGGGCAGATGCTAAAAATCTGCTATTCCTACTTGGCAATCAACAGGTTACGGGCAA
>QJPH01000386.1 GCA_003242955.1 Candidatus Methylumidiphilus alinenensis | reverse complement strand
TTGGTTGAGGAGGTTTGTGCATTATTGGCATCCCAAGCCTTTGCAAAGGGGTTGGAACTTAACTGCTTCATCGAGCCAAGGCTACCCGGCGAGTTGCGCGGCGATCCCACCCGGTTGCGTCAAATTTTTACTAATCTTATCGGCAACGCCATAAAATTCACCCACCACGGCGAAGTGTCTGTGATTGTTGAATGCCTGTCGGAAGATTCCAGGCATGCTACTTTGCGCATTACGGTTGCCGACACGGGCATTGGCATTTCACCAGAAGACCGAAAACGCTTGTTCAATCCTTTTGAGCAGGCCGACGGTGCCACCACCCGTCGCTTTGGCGGAACCGGCCTTGGCCTAAGCATCTGCAAAAGCTTGATAAAGCGCATGGGAGGCAGCGAGGTCAATATTGACAGCACTCTTGGGGAGGGGTCGTCTTTCTGGTTTACCATCACATTGGAAAAATCGGGAGAAATAGGCTTGCCTGCTTTGCCAAAGACGCTGAACCATCGCAAGGTGTTGATTGTGGATGACAACGCAACCAACCTGACCATCCTCGAACGTTTCTTCAGGGACTGGGGTGCAGTGGTGGGCATGGCGGAAAATGCCCCCAAGGCTTTGGATATGCTTAGGATCGCTGTTCAGGAAGGTACACCCTATGAAATAGCGGTCATGGATATGAATATGCCGGACATGGACGGTTTGATGCTTGCCCAAGCGATGTCCGAGGAAGAAGGGCTTGCGGAAACGCCGCGCATTTTGCTGAGTTCCGGGGGCGTTGTCACTGAAAACGAACGCATCAAAGCAGGGATACGACATTCCTTGACCAAACCTGTGCGCCAATCACTGTTATTTGATGCTGTGGTTTCCAGTTTGGATGGCGGATGGAGCAAACTCCGGGTAGGCATGCCCCCCCCCTCGGCAGCCTTGCCAAAACTGGCGGGCCGTAGGGTGTTGGTGGTGGAAGATAACCCGGTCAACCAAAAAGTGGCACTGAAAATGTTGCAAAGTTTTGGCGTGTCCCCCTTTTCGGCCAGTAATGGGCTTGAGGCACTGGAACAAATGGGGCGCAATACGTTCGACTTGGTCTTGATGGACTGCCATATGCCAGAGATGGACGGTTACGCAGCCACCAGGGCATTGCGCGAGCGCGAACGGGTCATGTCGCTTAAGCGGACGCCTGTTGTTGCTTTGACGGCGGATGCCTTGGAGGGGGACAGGGAAAAGTGCATTGAATCTGGCATGGACGACCATTTGCCTAAGCCGCTTATTTTGGATGAACTGTCGAAAACGCTTCAACGTTGGTTATTACCGCCTGACGATGGTTCTGAGCAGAAGCTGGGTTAGGCGGGTTTCCAAGTTTTGTAGGTCCATAGGGCGGAACCTAAGGCCGGGTTCCGCCGAATGTTTGGGTCGGTCGCCAGCATTCGGCGGATCACATCCCTGTATCCGCCCTTGCAGCTCTGGCATTAATTAGGAAATGCGCATATGATGCGCATAGGAGGTACTTAATGAAAGCTTCTGCGCATACCCAAGTTCGTAAACGTCCCGTCAACCTGACCTTGAGTGAAGACCTGGTGCTGCAAGTCCGGCAGTTGACGCCGAACTTGTCCGGGGTCGTCGAAGACTTGCTGACTGAGTTTGTCGGGCGTGAAAAGCAACGCCGTTGCAAGCAGTCTCAACAGCTTGAAGCAACCATCGCCCTGTGGAACGCCTTCGAGGAGCAACACGGCGCGTTTGCCGACGAATATTCGACACTTTGATGCCGCAATTTGATATACACCGGAATACCGGGCATCAGCGGGAAACCATCCCGTTCGTGGTGGTTGTTCAGTCCTCGCTGTATGACGACTATCGACGCCGTGTCGTGGTGCCACTGGTGCGAAAGGAATTGCTCGGATCGATTGCCGATCCGAGTTTCAATCCGACGTTCACCATCGAAAGCATCGATGTCGTCCTGCACCCGCTGGAGATTGTCTCCATACCAATTGGGCAATTGGGGGTTTGGGTCGGCTCTTTGTCCGATCTATTCGTTGTGTCAAGGTAAGCGTTCACCCCCCCGCCTTTTGCTGGGAGCGAGGCCATCTTGGCCGCCATTTAAGCGGGCGAGACGCCCGCGCTCCCAAGGGGGAGTGAACGCTTACGTGTCTAGTCACCGGCGATTGGCAAGTCTATCGTCACTGTCGTGCCTTCATCTACGCTTTGGATGGCAACGCGACCATGATGTTCTTCAACAATCCGTGCGACCAAATAAAGCCCCATTCCAGTACCCACGACAGAGTTATTGCCAGGTATTCGATAGTGTTTTTCAAACACCCGCCCGTATTCTGAGGGGGGTATGCCGCAGCCGTGATCTGTCACGCCAATGCTGGCTTGGTTAGCACGGCAGTGTAAATTCACTGCCACAACACTTTCCAACGGCGAGTATTTTACCGCATTGTCCAATAGATTTAACAAAGCGGTTTTTAATAGCCGCCTATCGGCTGAAATGACAATTGCAGGGCTATCCCCCGGATAATAATCTAACTGACGCCCCGGCCAGAACTCCTTCGCTTGGGTGATTACCTCCCCAACCAAAGCGGACAAGTGTATATACTCAAGCCTTAGCATGAAATCATCGGTGGCAAACCTTGCCTTGTCTAAATTGATTTCCAACACTTCCACTAGCCTAGAGACCGCCCGTTTCATTTTATTGACGGCAAAGGCAAGCGACCCGTCCGGGTCATGCTTTTTTTTCGATAACAAATCCAAATTGGTGCGGATGATTGCCAAGGGGGTTCGATATTCATGCGACACCATGGCGACGAAACGCACTTGCCGCTTCAATGTCATTTCCAAATCTTGTGCCTTTTGTGCCAGTTCCAAGGTCATCTGCTGGGCCATTTCCTGTGCATTGCGCTTGGCGTTGCGCTCGGCCAGCAGGGCATATTTCTGGTCTAATCGTAGTTTTTCCGCTAATGCCAGGGTAAGTATCAACAAATGGCCGACCGTGGTGTATTGGATTATGTTGAGTTTCCAAGGGGCTACCGGGATGAATCCGAAACCATGCTAAATTTGTCTTCTGCCTACGCCAGTTGCTGGAATTCGTCCAATTGCGGGCCTATTACAATGGCCTGGATTGGCCAGGGCTGTTGACGCGGCTGGACCCTGAATCTCATCGTGCCTTGGGCTACTATCTGACAGCCGCAGAACGATGGTTCGGGCAAGCCTATCCGTCCGAAATAAAGCGGGAAGTTGGTTTTGACCTCAGGTTCCAAGTGGTGGAGAGGGTCTTGACTAAGACTAGCTGGCATCGGTTGTTGACACCTTTGCACCGCATTATGAATATTCCCCGGCGTCTGCTAACGCCCACTTGGTATCCGATGAAGATTAAAGCACTTTGGCGGGGTGAACCGTTTTGAGGTGATTCCGTTTGTGACATCCACTGGGCTATGGTAGCATTTAGCAGTTATTGCGCAAGGACGCAGCCCAAGATTATCCCCTTACGTTTTTGCCCCAGTGAAATCAATTCAGGTGAGATTATGATTCAGACGCACCAAAAAGAAAATAACATAGACATCGTAAAGATTAGCGGTCGCTTGGTGGCAACCGATGCCCCCGAGGCGATGGAAAACTTGAAGGCCATCGTTGAAAGCGGGGAGGGGAAGCTGATTGTCGATTTGAGCGGGGTCAGTTTCATCGACTCAAGCGGCCTGTCGGTCTTAATATCGGCCTTCAAATTGATTCGTGCAAAGGAAGGCCGAATGCTACTCAGTGGCATTTCTAAAAATGTGCAGACGCTTTTGGAACTAACCCGGCTAAGCGAAATATTTGAAATGTTCGCAACAACAGAAGCCGCTCTCGAAGCCATTGCCAAGCCGTCATAAGACGATGCGGCAATTCTCCGTTTAGCAAAAAACGTAGGTCGGGATAGAGGTTCGCACAGGAAAATCTTGCGCCTAAGCTTATGTCACCATGCGCACCTAACCAGCACTGCCTTATACTGGCTTTTTGGCTACCAACTTAAGGCGGGACAGTTTAAAGCCGTTCGTGATGAGTCCTGAGCTTGTCGAAGGATCGAATCATGAATGGCTTAACCATCCACCCTTCGACTGCTCGACAGGCTCGCAGCTCAGGGCGAACGGTTAAGCCTGACGGATGCCTCGCCTTAAGCTGGTAGTCCGCTTTTTCGCCAACAAGTTCGATTTTTCGACTCACCCTTTGACTTCGCTCAGGGTGAACCGAAAAATCCTTAGGTCAATGGCTTTGAGTCGAGAGTGTAGGCAAATTTAGCTCATGAGTTCTTTTTCCCCGATTAGACCTGTCAGGTGGCATGCGTTGTTGCCGCTTGTATTGCTTGCGGGCTGTACCTCATGGGAATTTGTGCCCGATCCAACGCGTGATGCGCGGACTGTGTTCGAAGTGCCTGATCGAAGAACCAACACCTATTCCAACGATGAAGTGGTCCAGGCTTTTAAGGCAGATGTGGAAACTGATTACCGTGTGTGGGATGGTGATCGCATTCAAATTGATGTGCTAGGCAGGGCAGAACTCAGCGGACAACACACAATAGGGCCGGACGGCAAAATAACGCTTCCCGTTGCTGGGGTTTTGTTTGTGCGCAATCTGACGCGGGAAGAAGCGGCAAAGGCCGTCACCCAGGCACTGTCCCGCTACTACCAAGACATCTTCACCACCGTGCGGGTTGACACTTATTCATCCAACCGAGTCATCGTGTTGGGCCGCGTCGAGCACCCCGGAACCTTGCAATTCGAATATCCACCGCTGCTGTTGGAGATTTTGGCCAAGGCAGGGGGGTTGCCGCTGTTGCGGCCAGAACAGGTATTGACTCGTTGTTCCATCATCCGGGGGAACAAAATCCTCTGGATCGACATCAAACGACTACTGACGGGCGATATGTCGCTCAATGTGCAGTTGATGCGTAACGACACCGTTTACATCCCCGACTCGACAGACACCTCGGTTTATGTGCTAGGTGCTGTGCAAAAGCCGGGGGTCTACCGGCTGACCCCGCAAATGTCTTTCATGGATGCCTTGAGCCAATCCGGTGGGCCGACACCCGATGCCAACCTAGCTTCCTTGCACTTGGTCCGTCCCTCCAAGCAAGCCCATTTGGTAATCGACATGGAAGACCTGTTGCATCCCGACCTTAACCTGAACATGTCCATAGAGGAGGGCGATATAATCTATGTGGCCCGCAGTTGGGAGGCTAAAGTGGGTTATATCGTTACGAAGATCAACCCGTTTGCATCCTTGCTTACGCTCAAATCATTTGGCACTTTCTAGCTTAGACGTGGGCCTATGACATCCCCAGGTGTCGGCTCCGCGCAGCTTGCCGATCTACCAAAGAAGCCCGAAGGTGCAGTAGTACCTAAAGAAAGCCTACGCAAATATTGGCGCTACGGGCTTATCGCAGCGTTAGTGGTGCTCTGTGCCGGTGCATTCGTGGCCTATAAAAAGCGCAACATGTATGTCTTTTCCGTCATGGCAAAGGTCTACCTTGCGCCCCGCTTCGCCACGGTGTTGTCGGAACAAAAAGAGACCGAACTCGACTCCTATCAAAAGTTGCACCAGTTCCAAGAGCAGCAAGCCCTTATGGTCAAATCCTACGAGGTGGCCTTGGAAGCCCTGAAAACCCTGAATATGCATAGGAAGAAAAATTTTCTTTGGTTGGACCCTAAGTTTGGCGAGTATATCGCCGTTGACGAGACACCCCTGATTAACGAGGTCAAGGAACTCACTAAGCAATGGAAGAACCAGATACGTCTGGACTATGAAAAGCGGTTGGAGACGATGAAGGAAAATGCCGGCAAAATTGGCAACCCATCGAATGAGTTTGACGAAATCATGCAAGAGATCAAAGATGATGATGATCTTGAACAGGCGCAATTAGAACGGCAGGAACCGCCGGAACTCCGTGCAGCACTCAAGCGCTTGGAAGAAGCACAGGACAAAAATGAGGAAGGCTTGCGTTCGGCGGCGGAGAGGCTAGCCGATACCATTCAAGTAACGGTCGTCAAGGACAGTTACCTGATGAACGTCGGAATGGATTACACCATGGATAAAAACAAGCCAATGCCTTTGGATAAGATTGTCAACACCATCGTCAAAGTTTACATTGAGAAATCCAAGAGCGAATCCTTTTTTACCCAAAAAGATGCGCGTATCGCTTTGTTGGATGCCAGACGCGAGCAGCTAGTCAAAAAAATCAACTATCGCATGGCGCAACGCACGGCCGTTGCCCAAGACCTGGGGGTTACAACATTTAGCGAAAATACGGTGAATCCGTTTGACCAAGTCCTGCTCGACAGCAAGGCGGCCCTAGAAATCGCCGAGCGAAATTTGATTGCTGCAAAAAGTGCTAAAGCGGTGTTTGAGGACGACCAAGGCAGGGTAAACCGGGAAGCCCTTGATGCCGCGTCTTTTGAGCAAGTCAGTGTGGACCCCACACTGAACACTTTAAAAGGGAATGTCAATCTGCGCCGCACTAAACTGCTTGAAATGCTAAGTGGGCTGCAGGAATCGCATCCCTTAAAGAAAAACATTGAGCGCGAATTGAAGGAAGTGGACGAAGAATTAAACCGGGGTACAGAGGAAGTCACGCGACGGGTAGGAGATGTATTGATCTTACAAAGAAAATCTGACGTAATCAAGGCTCAGGGCATTGTTGATGGAATCAGCCGCCAGATTGCAAAAAATCAAGCCGAGGCCAAACGGTTCAGTGAGAAATACAATTTGGCTCTCGGCTATAACAATGAAATCAGAAGATTCCAAAATCAACTGGAGGAAGTGGAACTCCGCAAGGACAAGTTGATGATTGAGTTCCATGCGCCAAGCATGGCAAGGATGGATTCTAAAGCCCTGAAGCCAACGAAAGGGAAGGGCGGGGGCAAGAAAATTGCCGTGATTGCCTCCGTGGCATCAATTATTATCGGGCTGATCGTTCCTGTGTTGATTGATTTTATCAAGTTTAAGCTAAGCGGTCAGATCAGGACTACCAACCAATTATACAATCTGCTTGGATATACTCCCTTGGCCGGACTATATGAACCAAGCGAGAACCTTAACCGCCGCCGGGTCATGGCTGACATTAAACGTCGGCTTGCCGTTGCCCTGGAACGTGAGCATCAATTGCAGGATACCCGAATTTTTTTGCTCACATCAATCAAACCGGAGGCGGGAGTGACCAATCTAGCTTTCGATTTGTCCCTGGAGTTTGGCGATTTGGGTGTCAAATCCTTAGTGCTGGAAGTCAATGCGCTTAAATCCGATCCACGCTATCATGCCGATCAATTTCAGACCGGTTTGATTGATCTGATTAATGGCGATGGAACGGTGGAAGAGGCTATTTCCCAGGCCGATGGATTGCTCCCGGATAGGATCAGTGTCGGCTATCCGGCCAATCCGCACTTATATGGCTACGAGAAATTAAGAGAAATAATCGACTTCTTGAAAACCCTCTACCCGGTCATCTTCCTTGACGCACCGCCAGTATTGTTTTCCGCCGATGCCGAGTTTCTTTGCGCGATAGCCGACCATACCCTCTTGTTGGTCAAAGCGCATGATGTGACTAAGGGCGAATTGACAAGGGCAGTGTCAATCCTGGAGAAACTGGAACTCAAAGCGATCAGCTTCATTGTTACAAATTTGGAGGTTTACGCTAAAGGAGGCTATTACACAGAAAAGGGGAAGGAGTACAATGCTTATAATGAAAAAGCCAAACTTAATCTGTGGTCTCGCTTTATAAGTAAACAGGATGCAATCCCCCGCATGAAACCAATTTTTTTATATGCGCTGCACAGCGGCAACCTTTACGGTACAGAACGCATGGCCCTATACACTTTGGATGGACTACGGGATGTGTTTATGCCGGTGTTGCTGACCCCACCTGGTCCAGCCTTGGTCGAGGCTGAAAAGATGGGCATCCGTGCCGTGCCGTTCCTAAGCCTAAAAGATCTGATCTTTCAGCTTAGGCATCTCATGTCCGAAAACAAGCAAATTGCATTTGCAGCGACAGGAGTGGCACACTCTTTGCTGTTTAGCTTCTGGAACTTCTTTTACCGCCGGCACGCGGTGCATTTGCACCTAGTCCATGGCGGGACGGATGAACGGGAAAGCTACGGGCGAAAAAAAATGCTCAACGGCAAGAACGTGACTTTTGTCGCGGTATCGAACTTTGTGCGCGAACGCCTGATTGCCAACCATGTCAATCCCGATCAGATAGTAGTCGTAGGCAATTTCCTGCCTGATAGCCGTATCCTTTCCGCGCCCCGCCATCCACCGTTTGTTGAAAACGGCATCCGCAAGGTCATTGTTGTTTCCCGTGTCGATCCGATCAAGCGCATCGACTTGCTAATGGATGCATTGGACCGGCATCCAGATCTGCGCGACCTTCCAATCAGGGTTTTCGGCACTGGTTGGGATTTTGACCTGTTACGGAACCGTGCTTTGGAAAATCATCCTAATGTGGTGTTCGAGGGGTTCTGTGCTGAGGTTGAAAATGAGTTGGCGGCCAGCGATTTGCTTTTACATTTGTGTCCGGTTGAACCCTTTGGCCTTGCCATTTTGGAAGCGATGGCCGCCGGGATACCGGTTTTGGTGCCCGACCAGGGTGGTGCAGGCGGATTGGTGGAGGCGGATGTCACGGGTTTCCACTTCCGTGCCGATGATGCCGATGACTTGGCAGCAGCCCTAGCCAGACTCAGGCAAACACCGGCGGAGGCGTTGAACCTTATTGTATCAGCCGCCACAGACCGGCTCCAAACCCATTATTCCAGTAGTGCTTGCCTGGAAAACTATAAAAATCTATTTGCGGAGTTGCTTGATGTGTAAGCGTTCCCTCTCCCTGCCTTTTTGCTGTAAGCGCAGCCATCTTGGCCGCCATTTCAGCGGGCAAGACGCCAGCGCTCCTGGGGGGAGTGAACGCTTAGCTTGTGTTTGAGTCTGATTACCTTAGTTCTCCTATTTCATTCGCAAAATGACTATGCGCTGAAAGTTGGGTTAGTCGCGTCTTTTTGCGCCGTAACCCAACAACACTAGTGGGTAGGCTTTGTCGGGTTACGCTACACTAACCCGACCTACTTTCGTGT
Source organism: Candidatus Methylumidiphilus alinenensis (assembly GCA_003242955.1). Lineage (GTDB taxonomy): Bacteria > Pseudomonadota > Gammaproteobacteria > Methylococcales > Methylococcaceae > Methylumidiphilus > Methylumidiphilus alinenensis. Next base: position 1,643 of record QJPH01000386.1, on the reverse strand, counting down.
ATAGTATTTGACTGATGTTACTCAACGCGGTAAGGTGCAATCCGCAAGGAGCTATTGCGCCCTTGTCATCAAAGTGAGCGTTTGTGGCGGAAAACTGGTCAGGCCCGTCTATTTGTCAACCTGCCCATTGCCCTAACTGATTAGGAAGGTTAATCAGCTAAACCGACCTGTGCGTCATACCGGCAGGGATTGCCGGTATCCAGAACACAGGGAGGTGAAACTAGATTGCCATCCATGGCGACTGGATGCATTCGGGACATCCGTGTCCCGAACCCTACGGGCGGCGAAGCCGTGCAAATCGGCTATCCTGCCGATTTGTCCGGCAATCCCTGCCGGAATGACGAATACGGCTAGGTGTTACGAATTGGCTGAACAATTTTGCTAATCAGGTTGCCCTAACCCATCACTTGCGCTTTTACGTTGCGTCGTTGCGCCGTTGCGTGAGACCTTCTTTTGACTTTCTCGCAATGCGGCAGGTCATTCAATGGGCGAAGATTTTTTGTCTCACGCAACGGCGCAACGTTAAGAGCAAAGCAGAATCTACAAAACATCGGGCAAACCTTGACTTATGAAACCTATATCTTCACTCCACACCATACTACTCTCCGTAGTGGTCATAGGCCGTAACGAAGGCGAGCGGCTGGTCCGTTGCTTGCACTCCGTGCAGACCATGCATGAGCCAGGCGGTGCGGTGGAAATCATTTATGTCGATTCCAACTCCCGTGACAACAGTGTCAAAAATGCCCAAGAGATTGGTGCCAAGGTGATTGAAGTCAGGCCGGAACGCCCCTCCGCCGCGCTTGGCCGCAACGCGGGCTGGCGTGAATCACAGGGCGAATATGTGCTTTTCCTTGATGGCGATACGGTGCTACATGCCGATTTTGTCGCACAATCGCTGGGTGAATTCAGCGACCCGAAGGTGGCTGTGGTATGGGGCCACCGCCGGGAAATCCATCCAGAACAATCCTTGTTTAACCGTGTGCTTGATCTCGACTGGATTTACCCCCCAGGGCCGTCTGAGTTTTGTGGCGGCGATGCAATCATGCGACGAACAGTTTTGGAGCAGGTCGATGGATTCGATGCCAGCTTGATTGCAGGGGAGGAGCCAGAACTTTGCCAAAGGATACGCACACTGGGGTACTCCATCCTGCATGTGGACCGGCCCATGACAGGCCACGACCTTGCCATGACTGGCTGGGCGGCTTACTGGCGTAGGGCATTTCGTGCCGGTTATGCTTACGCGGATGTTGCAGACCGGCTAAAGGACGGGCCGTTTCCATTGTGGGTGCGGGAGGCAAAGCGCAACTGGATACATGCCATGGTTTTGCTGGGACTGCCAATGTCCGGTGTTTTTGCCGGGTTCGCTTTTGGCTCATGGTGGCCGCTAGTTTTGGTGACGGTGTCGTTAGGGGGGCTGGCGATTCGTACTGCTGTCAAAGTTAGGTGGAAGGCACGGGGCAACCCGCTGACACTATTGCTTTATGGGATTCATTCGCATCTTCAGCAAATCCCCATTTGTTTTGGGCAGATCGCTTGGATGCGGGACCGGCGAAACAGGCAGAAACGCCTCCTGATCGAATATAAATGAGCGTCATGAAAAAAAGCCTTGGTTATCGTTCAGCCCACCAAATAGGGAGTGCGGA
>QJPH01000253.1 GCA_003242955.1 Candidatus Methylumidiphilus alinenensis | reverse complement strand
GAAGCGTAGGCCGTCGGGCGCGAAAGCCAGCGCGGTCAAGTTTTGCGGATGACCTTCCAGCGCATTGCCTAGGGGCTGGCCGGTGCGGGCATCCCAGCGGCGCACCGTCTTGTCCCAGCCGCCGGTGACCAGCAGCGAGCCGTCGGGGCTGAAGGCCAGCGCGTTGACCGGGCTATTGCCGTGTCCGCGCATTGGCTCGCCGATGGAGTCGGCGTTATGGACAGAATCGGCCTGGGTCGCGTCCCAATGCCAAATGCCGACCATGCCATTGCCGCTGCCGGTGGCAAAGGTCGCCAGATTGGGACCGAACACGGCGGCGGTCACGGCTGGGCCTTTGACTGGCTGGCCTACGCTATGGCCTGAGCGGGCCTCCCAACGGTAGAGGCTGCCGTCGCTGGCAAACGAGGAGAATTCCCGCCCGTCTTGCGTGAAACCCAGCGCGATGACCTTGTCGCCATGCCCAGCTAGAGTAGCGCCTAGTGGCTGGCCGCTGATGATATCGAAACGCCGCACCGCCTTGTCGCCACCGACCACCAAGATTTGCCCATCGGGGCTGAAGGCCAATGCCTTGACGCTACCCTGCTGGTGTGTGTTGAGTTTGCGTGGTTTGGCGATGTCCGCCGCTTGCCACAGCGTCACCCCGCCGTCTTGCCCGCCAGCCGCCAACAATTGGCCGTCCGGGCTGTAAACCAAGGCACTGGGCTGGCTGGTCAAAACCGGGCTTGCGGTTTGTGGCAGCAGTTCCACGCTGGGCGCGGGGCAAGTGCGGGGCGTTTCGGTCGCACTATTGGCAATAGGCGGGGTAGGCGCATTCAACCAGCCACGCACGGTGTCCGCGCCAAAAAACCACACTACCGCCAGAATTAACCCGGCGGCAAACAGTGCCAACAGCAAACGGGACTGTTTTATCGTTCCCACGGTCTCCGTGGGAACGCCTACTGTGTCGCTCTGCGTCGAAAACCGCCGGAGCGGTTCGGGTTGCATTCCCACGCTGGAGCGTGGGAACGATAGAATAGGGGGGATTTCCTCCGAATCAGCCAACGGCGTGGCAGAGGCTTCCGGCAATGCCAAGGGTGTTGCCCCCGCCGCCTCAACACGGCAGACTTCATACGGAACGAAAAGCCTAGACTGCGCCCAATCGTCCTCTGTCCATGCCGGACGACAGCGTTTAAGCTGTGCCTCAATGCGTTTGATAAAACCATAATGCGGCAATTCGCCAGCCGGGGCGGCTTGGGCATAGTCCTGTGTCCAAGCATCGGCCAGACCGTGCAAAAAGGTTTCCAGCGGTTCGGGCTGGTCGGCTTGGGATAGGCTGCGACTAGCCAGTAGCTTGCGCAACATCACCCCCAGCGCGTAGAGGTCGATGCCATAATCCAAACCGCGCCAAGCCTGCGGGGGGCAGTGGCGGCGGTCTTCCAACAACACCTGTTTAAACCAAGGCGATACATAATCTGCCTGTGGGCTGTTTGGGTCTATGGGCAGGTAGTCTTTAAGTTCCCAGCCGGGACCATCGGGCCAGACGGAAAAGGCAAAGTCGATCACGCGCAGTTCGCCATAATCCAGCCGGATGCCGTTTTCGCCTAAAGGGTCGCCTAGGTAGGCCAAGCACAGGTTGTCGGCCTTGATGTCGCAATGGACGATGCCCAGTGTATGCAGTCCATGCAAGGCTTTAAGGCAGGCCCGCAACAGCAAAGCCACCTCGCCCGCCTCGTCGAACAGGCTGACGCATCGCCCCGGCTGGCCTTCCCGAATGCCGCGCAGTTTTTGCCAATTATCCAGCGAAGGCCCGGCATCTTGCGTGTCCACCCGCTCGATGCCGCCCGCTTGGAATTTTAATAGGGCGGGTTGGACAACCTGGGGCATCCTCGCCCCGCCGAAATGCCCGACGAAACGGGTTTCCCGCTCGGTCCAATAGCCGTAATCCACCCCGTTGGGGCGTCTCAGGAAGCGCTTGGAATACACCGCCCCCTCTTCGCCGCGCAAGCGTTTGACCTCCACATGATCGGTGCGGCGGTCCAATGACGGATGCTCCGGCCCGCGTATCAGCCATTCCGTGCTTCCGTCTAGGAAGAAAAACCGTTCTAAGTCGGTGCGATGCTTGTTCAAGATTCCCCCGGTTGGCATTGTGGGCAGCGAGACCGACTCAGTTTTAAAAACCGAGTCGGTCTTGTACCCCGTTAATTTTACGCAAGTCTGGTGTGGATTGGTTCGGGATATTTTTGCTCGTTACACTTGTTCCCAATCGCTACGATTTGTACTACCCGCTGTGATGCTTAATCAAACACTTGCGCATAACGGCCAAGTTACCATCCATGGCACTGGATTCCTGCTTCCCGGCAGGAATGACGGCGTTTTTGCCAAACTGAGAATTACTGATAACCGGGTCGGCAACTAATTCTGTTATGATGCATTTAATGAGAACCGTAATCGAAACGCCCACGTTCAAAAAGCAAGCTGACGCTTTGTGGAATGAGGATGAACGCCTAGAATTTATCACATGGATTTCTTCAAATCCGTTGGCTGGCGATGTGATACCCGGTGCTGATGGCGCACGGAAAGTGCGTTGGTCAGCCAAGTCCAAAGGCAAACGCAGCGGGGTCAGGGTGGTTTATTTCAATCTATCCGCGCAGGGCGTTGTCTATCTGGTTGCGATGTATGAAAAATCGGAACGAGAAAACATAAGCGCCAACGAAATCAAAAGGGTGACATAGCATGGATATAGACAAAATTGCCAACGCCATAGAAAGTGATGCAGCGATGGTTTTGCCCGGTTTGCGGGAAAGCCTGACAGAAATGCAAGCAGGTGCATCTGGAAGGCATTACACGCCCGAGCAATTATTGGTTAGTTCGGTGCGCAAACAATTGGGCTTGTCGCAACAGGCTTTTGCCGATTTGATCAAAACCCCCGTGGCAACTTTGCGCGATTGGGAGCAAGGGCGGTTCCCCCCACCGGGTGCGGTGCTTTGTTTGTTGCAAATCACCCTCAAGCACCCCGATGTCTTGCTTGAGTTGGCGGCGTGAATCCAGCAGCAATTCTCAGTTTGTACTGGTTCCCAAGCACCAGCTTGGTAACCTTCGCCTTGCCAGCTCCAGTTTGACGTTGATACCGGAAGCCGGAGCTTCAAATACTGCAACGAGCAAATGGACCATCCATCACTATCGCTCCGTATCAAACCGCAGAGCGGCTAAGTGCGCATTCCCACGCAGGAGCGTCACTGCCATTAAGTTAAGAAAAAGCGCGTCGTTCCGGCAGGGATCGCCGGAACCTAGGCTCCATGGATGGTATAGATTGTCGGCATCCCTGCAATCTGGATTCCGGCGGTCCATGCCGGAATGACGGCTTAACTTAATGGCAGTGACGCAGGAGCGTGGGAACGATCAAAAACCGCAGAGCGGCTAAGTGCGCATTCCCACGCCGGAGCGTGGGAACCCCCAAAAAAAATCGCGACCGCTACGCGGCTAAAAAAACAGAGAAGAGCAGAGCAAAGCCAGAGAGCAGAGAAGAGCCAGAGTACAGAGACTACAAGAATGGGGACAACACAATACGAAACCCGTAGTTGTAGTAGCGGCCGTCGGGCTCGCTGCTGTAGCGGTAGGCACAGCGGACGTGGTTCTGAAAGCTGCCGAACGAGCCGCCGCGCAACACCCTTCTAGCACAATTCGTGCCATCATCCCATGCGCTGCCATCCCCCGGCGCACCCTGATAGCTGTCATGATAGCAATCCTGCAACCACTCCCAGACATTACCGCTCATGTCGTATAGCCCGAACGGGTTCGCTGCCTTGCCGCCAACCGGGTGGGTTTTACCGCCGGCATTGCCGCCGTGCCAAGCCACCGCGCCTAAGTCGTTGCCACCGCAGTAGAGTGTATCTTGCCCGGCCCGGCCGGCGTATTCCCATTCCGCCTCGCTCGGCAGCCGGTAATGCGCCCCGGTCTTTTGGTTCAAGGTCTGGATGAATTCTTGCACATCGTTCCACGACACTGTTTCCACCGGGCAGTCCGCGCCGCAATCTTTGAAATACAATTCCGGCGGGGCGGAACCCATCACGGCTTGCCATTGGCCTTGCGTGACTTCGGTCTTGCCTATCGCAAACGGCTTTACCGTCACCGCATGGCGCGGCTTTTCGTCATCATAACACTCGCCATCCTTAGGCCCACAGCCCATTTGGAAGCTGCCGCCGGATAGGCTGGCCATTTCGATGCCGAATGGGTTGGTGGTTAGGGAATCGGAGTTTGCGGTCGGTTTTCTCACCCTCACCCTGCCCTCTCCCGGTGGGAGGGGGTTCTGTTCCGTAGGGGCAGGTTCCAAACCTGCCGATGTGGCGGGTTTGGAACCCTCAAGGGCGGGTTTAGAACCTGACCCTACCTTATTACGCGCCAAACCGGCATGCAGACCGCTTGGGAATTGCTCCAAATAGGCTTGGAAATCCGCCGGGTTTTGGCTGTTTTTGATGTCGTCCCAAAATTTTTGTTCTTTCACCGCCGGACTAGGCTCGGGGGCTGCAAGCGGGGCCGCGTCGGCGCAACCGGCAAAACAAAACACACCCTTGATCGGTTCGTTGGAAATCCATGGCGTTTGCACTCCGCCAGTGTCCTCTTTGACCGTCAAGCCCACGGTGTTGAAGGTGTCCCATAGCCTCAACCCGCTTTCCGCCATCGCTTTGGCCAGTGCCGCCGTGTAGGGGCTGTTGCCGTTGGGCGGGCCGTCCTTGGCTTTTTTGCCGATGCCAGCGGCATAGGCTATCAGGGTTCCTTCCGGCGGTTCCATCACGCCCAAGCCCGCTTGGCTGCCACGCAAGCCGCGCCCATTGAATGGGTTGTCGCGGCAGGCATCCAAGATGACAATATTCAAGCGCGTCCCGGCATCTTGCATCAACCGCAGCACCGTCGTTGCATTGAGGGTCTGAAAGTCGAAGTCCGAGGGTTTGAACGGGTTGGCGTCCACCGGCAGCAAATAGTTCGTCCCGCTGATTTCATTGCCATGCCCCGCATAATAGAACAAGGCCACGCTGTCCGCCCCCAAATCGCGGCCAAAGGCTTGCACGGCGGCCTCCATCTTGGGCCTGTCCAAGTCCAGCAAGGCATCGCCCCCGACCAGTTGGAAGCCTAGCCCCTTCAAAGTTTTGGCGATTAGCCGTGCGTCATTGCCGGGGTTGTCAAGGTGGTTGATATGGCGGTAGCCGCTATTGCCAATCACCAGTGCCACGCGACGTTCGCCAACCGCCACCCGCGCCGCCCCGCGCCCGTAGTCTGGGATGGCAGGCTGTGCCAGTGGCATCGACAATAATGCAAACAAGATTAAAGCAGAGCGTTTCATGAGTGTACCGATGGATTAATGATTTTCTGCTCGTTCCCAAGCTCCAGCTTGGGAATGCGGTCTTTGAAGCTCCAGCTTCCCGAGGTACGTTCAACGAACAAGCAGGAGCTTGGGAACCAGCCTGATCTTCACGAATGCGAATGTTATGGAACTTTCAACAAGGCTTTAATCATAGCCAAGATTTGGCCCAGTTCTCCGTCCGTCGCCCGACCCTTTAGCTCGACTTGGCGGGCCTGCCAGTCCAGGCTCTTGACTTGATCCGCCAACGCCGCGCCCGTAGCGCCCCCACCGGTTAAGGCTACCTCAAAGGGATAGCCCTTGATCTGGTTCGTCACCGGCACACACACCATCAAACCCGATTTGGCATTGTAGGCTTTGGGCGAAAGCACTACCGCTGGCCGTCGTCCTGCCTGTTCGTGTCCCGCTTGGGGGGTGAAATGCACCCAGACGATATCGCCCTTGTCAGGCACATAGGCCTTGGTCATTACCCTAGCTCCCGCCCGACTGGTACGCCGAAATCGGTTTCCTGATGGCGGTTTTCGGGGGTGATGTTGGCAAGCAGCGCATCAAGGTCGTAACCGCCTTGCACCGCATCGATGACGATGCGCCCTGCTTCCACGCGCACCTCCACCGCCTGATTCAGCATAATATGGGCGGCTTCCAATATCGGGGCCGGGATGCGGATGGCGGCACTATTGCCCCATTTTTTTACAATGGTCGGCATGGTTTTTTGCTCCAAAACAATATTCGGCAAGTCTAAACCACCCCTGATGAGGTGTCAACATTGTTTATACTACAACGACTTTGGAATTATCTTTGAGGGACAGTAAAATACGCCAGCCGCCCTAACTGGCAATCCTTGCCTAAGCCTTGCAAAAATTCTTCCGGTTCTGGCGGGTTGCGCTGGTCATGGGTGCGAAGCAAGGCGATGGCTTGCGGCTGGGGGCGTTCGCAAAACACCGCCACCAGATCATCCTCGCCGACGGGCAGGACGACTTGTAATTCCGGTAATGCGTAAGGGATTTTGGCCACTGCCTCCGGGTCATGCTGGTCTTTGAGCGGGTAAAGGAATTGCAACTGGCCCGTGCCCGCCAAATCAAACAGCAGAAAAAAGCGGCGGCCAGAGTTGGGTTCAAAGCTAAAGTTCAATCTCTCATCTAGTTTGTGCAGCCCCGTGCCTTGCGTCAAATTGACACGGACTTGCTTGGCGGCGGGCTGGCTGTCCAGTGCCGCCAGTAAACGGTATTTGGCAATCAGCGCGTTCCATTCCGATGCGGTCCCGGCATCCACGTCGGCAAGTTTGTCGCCCAAGGGGCTGATGACTTGCGCCTTGCCCTGTTGGATTTCAAAGCGCAGCCGGTAGCCGGTGTCGTCAAGGCGGGCATGTTGCAAACCGGCCGGCGCTTTGCCGCCAGTGACTTTGATCGGCAAATCGCCGAGGGTGGCGGGGGGTTGCGGTTTGGGTTTGCCGCCTTCGGCAAAGGCCGGTTCGTCGCCGCCACGCGGCACCATGTCGGGGTGTTGGTTGTGGTCGGTCAGCGTGGCCACCCGTTGATTGACATAGCCCTCCAATTCGCCACGGGTGATGCCGGCTTTGCCGTCGCTGTCGGCGGCCCCGGCAAACGCTTCGCTAAAGGCCACGCTCAACGCGCCATGGCGAGCGCCGTTTTGGTTGATTTCCCAAACCGGGTCTCGGTCTTGGTTGGTCGCCAGCAGATAAGTGACATGCGACAGCACTTGCCGGTCGTCGGCGTTGGGAATGGCCCATTCATGGGCCGGGGGATGGGGCTTGTAGCCGCCTAGGGGAGACCCGCCGTCGCGGCTGGGCATCTCCGTGCCAAAGCCACCGCGCAATAGGCCGCCGGCGTGGCAGGCATCGGCGACGAACACCAGCCTGAAGGCCCGCGCCTGTTGCAACAAATCATACAATTCGTCATCGGACAGCCTGCCCCGGTGCGGGTTGACGGGGTCGAAATCGTAAAACAAGAAGGTTTCGTCGAGGTGGTCGTCCTCGTCAAACGGTTGGGAAAACTCCTGCTCCTGCGCACCGTGGCCGGCAAAGGTGAAGAGGATTTGGTCGCCCGGCGCGGCGGTGTCCAACAGGCTTTGCCACGCCGCCTTGAAGTTTGCCAGCGTGGCTTGGCTGTCAACCAACACCCTAGTCTCGGGCAGGTCCACGCCTTGTTTGCGCAAGGTTTCCGCCAGCAATTTGGCATCGTTGACCGCGCCGGTCAGCTTTTTCAGCGTCGCGGTTTGGTATTGGTTGATGCCGACAACAAGGCCGAAAGATTTGGCTTGGACACTGGCCGCGAGTAACAGGCCAAAGGCGGCAATTAGGAGCTTGATGGACTTATTCATGGTGTTCTCCGTTTTAATTCATTACAAAGGTTAGAGGTAGGGCGACCATTCTCATTCTGCCTTGGCAAGCGCATTTTCCGTAGGGTGGGCTTAGGCGCACTTACCAAGAAACTTGGCTTTACCCGGTGCCTTCCGTGCGCCGTAGCCCACCAAACGGGTGGCGAGGCAGCAATGGTGGGCTACGGTGCGCGTCAAGATCAAAGGTAAACGGCTAGGCTCTTCCCATGCACACCTAGCCCACCCTCCAAATACCCTATAATAAAATTAGTTATCCAAGCTTAATTCAACCCGCCGCCAACGTTGCCACAGCAGTTCCTTGGGCGGGTTCAAATCAGAGATTGTCGGTGGCTCGGATTCGCCTTTGCCGTCGGTGGTGATTTTGGCGGTCACGCCTTTGTGCCTTAAGTATTCGGCGAGGGTTTGCGCCCGTTGCCCGGAAAGCACTTGATTGTCGATGTCCTTGCCTCGCGGGTCGGCATGCCCGGTCAGCGTGATGGACGTGGGTTTCTGTTGCAACAAGAACTCCGCTAGGGTGTCTGCCGAAAGCTTGCCGTCCTCGTTCAAACTGGCCAGATTGGTGTCGAAATGCACGGGAAGCATGATTTTACTATGGTCTATGCCTATGCCACGCGCCGCCGCCAATAAGATGCCGTGGGGCTGGCCGTCGCGGGGGGCCGGGGCGGGCCTGCCATAGAGCAATTGCGCGTCGGTCGCCAGCGCGAGTAGCCGCTTTTGCGTTGCCGCCAAGTCCGGCAATTGCTTCAGTGCCGCGTCGTTGGGATCAGTCAGCAGTTCCAGCGCGTAGTTGTAATGTTGGGCAACCTCGCCCCAGTCGGTCGGTTTGCGCAGGCTGGCAATATAGCCGCGCATGCTGGAGACCATCCATGAATTGCTTTTGGCCCGTTTGAGCAGTGCCTCGGCTGCATCGAGTTTGCCGCCTTTTGCCAAGGCTTCGGCTTGGCTGGCCAGGGTGTCGGTAAAATACGACTCGTCCTCTTGGACGATCCGCTCCGGGCAACCCAGGCCCATTTGTCGCAAGCTCGCTTCCGCCGCGTCCATTTGGCTGGCTGTCACCTGTTGCTGGAAACGGCTGTCCAAGGTCTGGCAATCCGCCGCCGCCAACACGGCAGCGCTTGGCAGGCAAGCCATAGCCAATGCTATTAAGTTAAGCCATGTAGGAGCGGCCTTCCCTGGGAGCGCGGGCATCCTGCCCGCAGGAATGGCGGTCAAGATGACCGCATTCCTAGGAAAAGGGAAAGGGGGCTGTACGGTTACATCCGCTTTAAGTTTAGAAACGATTATCATGGTGTACTCCTCAACGAATGATTTCATAATCAACAGCCAACACCGACCAATTGACCGCCCGGTTGGTGCCGTCGGCGGCGTGGAACACTTGGTCCAAGCGGTTGCGTAGCGCGGTCATCCATTGTTCGCCCTGCGGAATCTGGACAATAGTGGATTTTACCCCGGATTGCCCCGCGCCTGGCGGCGTGAGGATTAGGTTGCGGGTGTCGATGGATTCATCCTCGATTAACACCGCCACCACCTTGCCCTTGCCGACGGGTTCTTGTGCGCTAAGGGGAATGCCCATGCAGCCATCGGGTATGCGCAAGGTCTGTCCGGCCGGCACCCGGTCAGTCAGTCCCATGGACTTGCGGCAAGCCACCGGGGTGTAAGCCGGCAGCGTGGCGGAGGGGAAAAGCTGGGTCAGTTTGCCGTCTGCGTCCATGTCGAAGATCACTAGTTTCCCTGCGCGTCCAGTGCGGAATTGGTAGTGCACCGGGTCGCCCAGTCTTAGGGGCTCGCCCGGTTCTAGCGTGTGGTCGCCTCGTTCAAGGGTCAAGCTTAAGCCGGCCTCGTTGCCATGCGGGAAAATCGCTTCAACGGCTTGGACGGGGTTAGTGGGCATGGTCGGGTTGGCAAGGCCAAAGTCGCGGAAATTCTGCGCCATCTTGAACTCGGGGGCTTCCATATTCGGGTCCAAGCCCTGTGGGCAGTTGTTGGCTTGGCAATACTCGTGTGATCTTGCCCTGATGTAATCGAGCAATTCTGCATAAGACACTTGCCCGTCTTGGTTCTTGTCCGCCTTGCCGTTTGCGCCATCGACAAAAGCACCGGTGAAAACGCCCTGCGGATGCCTAGGGTCCCGTCTGGTTTCCAAGGCCAGTTGCGTGGTGGATACGGCGAAAAAGGCGGTCAGTTGCGGGGCAGGATCGAGGAAATTGCCTTCGACCTGGTGCGCTTTTTCCAACTCGCCGCCGCGTGTGATCGCGCTTGCAGCAAACCGGCCCGGTGTCTTGGCATCTTCATAAGGTACTGTGGACAGGCCACGGGTGGCAGTGTCGGAATGGCAGGAATCAATCACCACCAACACTTCGCGGCCTTTGAGTGCTTGGATTTTTAGGTTGATATCATCATCCAGCACATAGTTTTTGCGTGTGGCAAGGTCGGCATCGTGGGCGACTAAAGCCTCATCCAGATTGTCCTTTTCGTCGCCGTTGGTGTCATCGGTTTGGTCGCCATGGCCGCTGTAATACAATACCACGCGGTTGCCCGGTGCGGAACCCTTGACCAGCCAATTGTCGATTGCCTGCAAAATGCCGTCGTGGGTGGCATTGGTGTCTTTTAATTCCCTGATTTCTGCTTCTTTGAAATTCAGTTGCTGGATCAGCATCGTATGGAAGGCTTGCAAATCGTTTAGGGTGCCGTAGAGCTTGCGCACCGCTGGGTCATTGTATTGGTTAATGCCAATCAGCAAAGCCCGGTCTCCCGCTTGGACGGCAGACGGTGGGGTACAAGCTAGCAGCAAGGGTATAAAAACGGCCATCAAGGGTTTTTGAGGTGGTTTAAGCATCGTTTTTCCGTCGTTTTCCTGTTTTATCGTTCCCGTGCGCTGCGCCACGCCATTAAGTTAAGAAAATACTCGTCGTTCCAGCACGGACCGCCGGAACCTAGGCTCCATGGATGGTATGGATTGTGGCATCCCTGCAATCTGGATTCCGGCGGTCCCTGCCGGAATGACGGCTGTGTCAACAATATTGTATCAACTCCCCCCTTGGCTCAGGTTCACCACTTCCACCC
>QJPH01000167.1 GCA_003242955.1 Candidatus Methylumidiphilus alinenensis | reverse complement strand
AACCGAATAACCTGTGCTATCATACCCACTACCAAGTAACTCTTTGATGTTGAAAATGCTGTATCAGGAGAAGTGGGTACTCCAATTTCTCCTAAGCTTTTTGAATGTGACGCTATTTGTCAGGCAATCGCATTTAATCATAATGGTAGCAAAATTGCTGCTGGTTATTCGGATGGTTCAATTAAATTATGGGATATCTAAACTTCCGCCAAACCAGTCTGGCAATGGCTTTATCGCTGCCGAGATATTTCCAATCAGCAAAGTCGTCCAACGATTTGTTCCAGCGTACCCGCGCCACAAAGCGGCTTGGTGTTTTAGGGTTTCGCGGGGCACTGAACTCGGGTGTTAGGCTGCATCTGTCAATGGGTTAGGCCTTGCAATATATTATAATGAAGAAAAGCGTCTATATTGAGACATCTATTCCTAGTTACCTCACCGCGAGATCAAGCCGCGATGTAAGGGCCGCAGCTTGGCAGCAAATTACCAGCCAATGGTGGGACGAAGCGCGTGATCATTACGAGCTTTTTACTTCTGCCTTGGTCATTGTTGAGGCATCGGATGGAAATCCAGAAGCTGCCGCACGACGGTTAGAAGCACTCCAAGGAATTGCTGAACTAGTTATTGATGAGGAGGTTCAAGCTCTAGCTGAAAAATTGGTTACGGAAGGTGGGATACCCCCGTCTGCTGAAGCGGATGCACTGCATGTCGCGGTTGCGGCAGTTCATGGCATTGATTACCTGCTTACTTGGAATTGCAGACATATTAACAATGCTAATACAAAACCCATTATCCGCACTATCTGTGTTACCGCCGGGTATTTCTACCCAGAAATCTGTACCCCCATGGAACTGTTACCGGAGGAGGATAATACCGATGTATAGCGATGAAATTATCGTTGAAGTTTGGCGAAACCGGGACGCTTACGCTGCCCGGCATCACTACAGCTTAGATGAAATGGTGGCTGATCTTCGAGAACGCCAAAAACGACCAGATTGCAAGTTGGTTGATAGACGTAATCAGGGTCGTAGACGGCTTGCAGAAATTCTAGGTTCGCAGGACCGAAGGTCGCAATAGCTGTACTCCGCGCATTGCACCGTAGGCGATTTCCCAAAATGTTTATACCAAGTAGAAGCGGCTTCCAGCCACTTTAAGCGGCAGGATGCCGCTTATACTTTGGGAGTTTATTTATCGGAAATCGCCTTAATTCAACAGCATTGGGCAAGGATGCTGACTTTCCAACAAAAGAAAGCATGACGAATGCCGGTTAAATGAATTTTTTTTGACTATACTGTTAGGTATATTCAAAAAACACGGCTTTACGCGGCAATTCAACACTCATCTAGGGTTTATAAAATGGCTTCCAACACGCAATCCTTTGCCCCGCAATCTGCAATGCGGCATACAACCATGCAAGCTTGTACTCTATTGCTTGCCTTGTTGACCCTAGCCATTGGTGACGCATCCGCATGCAACGCCCCGGCGAACAGTTTCTGCGTCGATTATTTTAATTATTCTAGCAGCAACAATTTTATCGGGTCGGCGGTTTTCACAACCACCGAACCCAGCATCGACCATACGTGGAACAACACCAGCCCCAATCCCAGCGTACCCGTTTACAATTTCTCCGGTCACTGGCAAGGGCAATTCAATTTCAATGCCGGTAACTATATCTTCAGTGCCTTGGCGGATGACGGGGTGCGCGTTCTTATTGATGGGCAACTGGTCATTGACGGTTGGAAACCGCAAGCGGCTACCCAGTACACGGCCACCGTTGCAATGTCTGCCGGCCAGCATTTGGTGGAGGTATTGTATTTTCAAGCGTGGGGCGGCGCACGTTTGGCGGTTAATTGGACACCCGTTCTGACTTGCGACCAGCCGGTGGGCCAGTTTTGCGTGGCTTATTTCAACAATGCCAATCTTGCTGGAAATCCCGGCCTCATTGCCCATGAGGCCAGCATCAACCACACTTGGACTGGTGGGCCTCCCGCACCCGGCCTGCCAACTTATAATTTTTCGGGCCGCTGGCAAGGAAGTTTCGATTTTGCCCCCGGAACCTATGCATTCACAACCACGTCGGACGACGGTGTCCGCTTGTATGTGGATGGTCAATTGCTGATCAATGACTGGTTGGGCCAGGCGGCTACCCAGTACAACCAATGGCTTTGGTTGAGCGGACGCCATCAAATCACCGTGGAATATTTCCAGGCTTATGGCAACGCCTTGCTACAGGCTAATTGGAGTTTGCTGCTACCGGCATCAACCACGCCACCTGCCCCTATCGGTTCCAATGCCGCGTCCCCCTTGGGTACCAACCTGAGCGATTGGTCAGACTGGGTCACCGAACAGCCTTTCATCAATGTATTCAAGACCTCGCGCAGTTGGATCACTCAGGCACCAGGGGTTTGGGACACTGGCGAAGAACAAGCCCTGAATCTGGACGCAAATGGTTGGGTGGTTTCATTACCCGCCGCGACCGACGGCACGGTCAAGTATCGCACGGTTACCACCCTGCTGTTGGATGGCACTGATTTTGTCGGCATTCGCCAAGGTGGTCAATATGTGGTGCTATACGACGGTGAGGGCATTTTGACCTACAGTTTGGCTGCATCCAAGATTGCTTCCCTGTCCAGTCCCGGACGGGATGTCATCAACGTGGATCAAGTTAATTCGGGCGGTATCCAGATTAATTTAACCAGCACTGACCCTAATCACACCGGCAATTACATTCGCAATATTCGGGTGGTTCCGCCCGGAGTAGTCTGTAATGACGACCCCCTCGCCTTTTGCCTCCTCGGCAGCGACCCGGCCTGTCAGCGCAGCGCTTGCAGCAGCATGGAATCCGCCTTAGCGTCGGGCCGTTTGTTTCATCCGCTATTCCTAAGAAACCTAGTCAATTACCGTGCGTTGCGCTTCATGATGCCGCAGAACACTAATGTAATATCTAGCGGCTTGCCCCAACAGGTCAATTGGACCGACCGGGCCAAGCTGGATGCCCCCAATTGGAGCGGCCAAGCCGGGATTCCGGTTGAAGTGGCGGTTTCCCTATCCAACCTTCTGCAAGCCGACCCGTGGCTGAATATGCCATTCCAAGCCTCTGACGATTACATCCGCCAATTCGCCCGTTTGGCTCACACAATGCTGGACCCATCCCGCAAGGTGTATGTCGAATATGCCAACGAAATCTGGAATACCGCCTTCTCCGCCGGGACTTGGGTGGAACAACAGGGGGTGGCCCTTTGGAACACCCCTGATTCCGCCTACACCAAACGCATCAACTGGTATGGCATGCGCACCGCCGAGACTTGCGACATCTGGAAGGCCGAGTGGGCTGGCGACGCAAGCCGGGTTGTGTGTGTACTGTCGGCTCAAGCCGCCAATACCTTCACCGCCAACGCCGCCTTGGATTGTAAACTCTGGAATCAGGCACCGTGCCAAGCCCATGGCATCCAGGCGGTAGCCATCGCACCCTACTTCGGCGATTATCTGGGAACCGTATCCAACGGGCCGGTATTAGCTGGATGGACTGCAAACGCCGATGGCGGATTGGGAAGCCTATTCGCCGAATTGGAGTATGGCGGCCAACTGGCAGGAGGCCCGACCGGCGGTGCATTGGCACAATCGGCCCAATGGATAACCAATTACGCCAGTCTAGCGCGCCACAGGAATTTGACATTGTTGGCTTATGAAGGTGGGCAGAGCCTGGTTGGCATTGGCAGTGTCACGTATAATCAGAGTATTGCCAATCTATTCATCGCAGCCAACCGCGACCCACGCATGGGAGACATCTACGCGAAAATGCTTGAAAATTGGCGCGATGCAGGGGGTGGGCTGTTCATGCACTTTTTGAGCGTAGGCCAATTTAGCAAATTTGGCAGTTGGGGTGCGTTGGAAAACATGCTACAGCAAACTTCACCGAAGTACGGAGCCTTGTATCAGTTTATCCAGCAGAACCCCAGATGAAATCCTTACCTGCAATTCTCATTTTTCAATGCCGTAGGTCGGGTTAGGCGCACATGGCGAAATCCCGCTTTATGCAGCAATTCTCATTTTGAACAGAACCGGGCGGGTTTGGAACCCGCCCTTAATTAATCTTGCTTATTAGGAAGATGTTTCAGCTAAACCCAAAACGTCGTCATTCCGGCAGGGATCGCCGGAATCTAGGCTCCATGGACGGGGGACTTTGGGCATCCATGCAATCTGGATTCCGGCGGTCCCTGCCGGAATGACGGATCACAATCACCGTCTTAGCTCAAAATGAGAATTGCTGAAGTTGACAGCAATCTTCCATAAGCCTAAGATAATGAATTATATTGCGTCATTCTATATAGAAAATTATTCGCCTTTCATGCGAACGCAACTCTGATGACTGCCCTTAAGTTGGCGACAGGTTCAGGTGTTATTTGCGCGATTATGCAAGGTACTCTGCCGCCACAATGGGACAATATCTGCCATGACTGTATTTCAAGATTTGCTTAAAGCCTATATCCCCACCGAAAGCAGTGGGCAAGCGTCATCCCGCCATATGGCCGACAAGGTTCTACAGGAAGGCCCTATGCCACAAAAGGTATTGGATTTGGGTTGCGGCGATGGAGTTTCTTTTTACTATTTTGCGGAGGTTGCGCCCTCGGCGGAATGGACAGGCATAGATATTGAGCCTTCCGAGATAGTTGCCGGACGAATCGGGGACAAAGGCAAATACTTGGTCTATGATGGTACGCATATTCCTTTTGAGGACAATGCCTTCGACCTGATTTTTTCCAACCAAGTCTTTGAGCATGTACGCTATCCCGCCACCGTTTTACAGGAAGCACGGCGGGTGTTAAAGCCAGGGCATTACTTCGTCGGCTCCACCTCCAACCTTGAGCCTTACCACGCCCACAGTCTGTGGAACTACACGCCTTACGGATTTTCGCTGCTAGTCGAGGAGGCAGGGCTTGAGCTACTGGAGTTGCGGCCTAGGGTGGACGCTTTTACCATGCTGCTGGCTAGAGTCCTCGGAAACCCAACATTCATGTACCGCTGGTGGGAAAAGGAATCGCCGGTAAACCGCTTGATTGGACTGGCAGGCCGCATAAAAGGCAAGGATCACGCTTGGATTAACGCCACCAAGCTACTTTTTTGCGGACAATTTGTGTTTTTGATCCGTAAGCCAGCCGATTAAACCTTAGCCATCCAGTTGGCCGGGGGGAAGTTCTATCCAAAACGTGCTCCCTTTGCCTAAATCGCTTTCCACCCCCATTTCCCCCCCCCATCATTTCGACTATGCGCCGACTGATGACCAACCCGATGCCGGTGCCTTCAATGGTGCCGGTCTCCGCGCCCAAACGATTGAATGGTTGGAATAGCATAGGCAGCTTATCGGCGGGAATCCCTAAGCCCGTGTCGCTAATTGCCAGGCGTTTCCTCCCTTTCTTGCCATCCATGGCATGAAGCCAGACACGTCCGTTTGGCCGATTGTATTTGATGGCATTGGTGATTAAGTTAAGCATGACTTGCTTTAGCCTGATGCGATCAGCCCTTAGAATTAAATTGGCGAGTCCGTCAGTTTCAATGGTCACAGATAGCTTTGCGGCCAAGGAATGGACTAGGGGTATGCAGCTTTTCACCAAATCGGCGCAATCGACTGCTTCAATCGAAAAATCAATATTGTCAGACTCGATCTTGGACAAATCCAAGACATCATTAATCAGTTCCAGCAGGTGATAACCCGCTTGCATGATTTCATTGACGTAATCGCGCTGTTCATCGTTTAAGTTGCTTTCCATCTCCAGTAATTGGCCAAACCCCAAAACGGCATTCAGCGGGGTGCGTAATTCGTGGCTCATGCTGGACAAAAACACTGACTTGGACCGGTTGGCGGCCTCGGCTTGATGTTTGGCAGTATCCAGTGCCAGTTCGGCCGTCTTCCGCTCAATAATGTCGCGGCAGGAGCGTCTGGCGTTGGTTACCAGCAAACCGAAGTATAATATGACCATCACGCCCATCGCCAACGGAATTCGCTGCCCTTCTCCTAATAATTGAACCGCTAGAGGAGCAAGTACCCCCAACAAAAAGGCAGTTGCCCCTAGATAATCGACTGCCAGCGTAGCAGTCGCACCCGCTGACAATCCAGCCAGGGTGAATGCCAGGAAGGTTTGATGGGCGAGATCGCCTCTGGGGAAAAGCAGTATGCTTGCCAATCCCCATACCAAACCGGCTAGTACAACTCCGACACGAAAGAGCATAAACCATCGTGTATTGTCCAAGCTACGGCCTGCCCGTCTTAAGGCACGGCGATAAGACAGAAGCAGCAGCAGACGCCCGCAAAGCGTCGCCAAAAATAATGTCGCCCAGGCAACGACCGGGTTTAGCCCGATCACGTCGCTCTGCAAAAAAATCAAAATAGCGGCAAGAACCGCACTGGTAAGTATCGACCCCAGCGCACTTTCATAGAGCAAACGTACCTGTTCGGCAACAATCGCATCGGCCTCTCCGGCACTCGATTTTTTCATGTGCTGCGCATCGTCCGGCTTAACTTAAAAAGCTTGCGTGAATTGTACGCTCAGAATATTGATGTCGCT
The DNA here is from genome assembly GCA_003242955.1 of Candidatus Methylumidiphilus alinenensis. Taxonomy (GTDB): domain Bacteria; phylum Pseudomonadota; class Gammaproteobacteria; order Methylococcales; family Methylococcaceae; genus Methylumidiphilus; species Methylumidiphilus alinenensis. The sequence continues at coordinate 4,446 of QJPH01000167.1, read as the reverse complement.
GGAGTAGCTGCCGGAAACAGTATCCCTGAGGGCGGGTACGGGAGAATCTGTGGTTTTGTTGATTGAGACATTTGCCAGGAAGATATGGGTATAACCGAAATCCAGGCTACTAGCCTGGGTGAGTTTGTAATTAGCTCCGATTGACAGCCAAAACCGGTCACTATCGGGAATGCGCGGGGTTCGGTAGGTATTGTTAGGCACAGGTGTCTGGTCATAGGCAAAACCGGTTCGAAACTTGAGGTTTTCATCGTAATGGAAACTGGCACCGATTGAAGCCCTGAAAGTATCGTTCCAATGTTCCGGGGTGCTCGACAACGGAACGCCTGAGGTGCGTAGGGTTGTCAAGTCTTGAAATACACTCCAATGGGTCCAGGTTAGATCGGCCATCATATCCCATTGACCGTTCAATTGATGAAAAACCGAAGCGGATACGCTATCGGGGGTGGAAATATTGGCAGTCACATGGCCATTGGGGAATAAAGGTGCAATCGGACCTGGGACACCGCTGAATGAGACAATCCCTTCTAAATTTTGGTGAACTTGCGAACGGTAGGCCACACCAACCCGTGTCGCCTGGGTTACTTGGAATAGGGCACCTAAATTCCAGCCCCAGCCCCAACTTTCACCCTTTAACACCCCTAGGCCGTCAACCCTTTGTGGCGCACCTAGAAGAGTCCCAAAGTCAATCGCATTGCTTAGTTCGGCCTGCGCCCACATGGCGGAAAAACCTAGCCCCAAGGAGAGCCAGTCATTGGCCTTGTAAGCAAGGGAAGGGTTGATGTTGACCGTCTTCAAATTTGACGTTAGTGCTTGATAGCGTCCGACCCAGCCACTGTCATAATTGCTCTGGAGCCCGAACGGGGCATTGATGCCAATGCCTAGCTTGATGGTGTCATTCACTGCTTTAGAAAAATAGACATTAGGCACATAGGCCCAATTACCGGCATTGCCCCCATTTCCCCCAAAGTTTGGCAAGGTCCCGGTCAGTGCCGAGCCATGTGAACCGCTGTTACTAAATTCTATGGAAGAATCAATCGCGTGACCGCCCAGCACCAACTGATTGTCAGGCAGATAAGTCATGCCCGCCGGATTAAAAAAGATAGTGCTTGCGTCTTCAGCCGTGGCGGCCGCCCCTGCGAAGGCGTTGCCAATGCCGCTACCGCTTTGCTCGGTGATTGCATAACCGGCTGCCTGGGCGTTGTTGATTAAACTGGCCAATACAACGAGTATGGAAGCCGTCCAAAAAACCAAGGACATTACGTTAAGGAAACATTGGTCGTCCTGGCATGGGTCGCAAAAACCCATATTCCAAGTAATGCGCGAACCGTGAACATCCTTGCAACACTTACTGTGCGAGATACTACTGATAGTTGATTTCATGGTGCCTCTTCACAAAAATGGAAAGTAGTCAGCGAGCGTTTGCGATGACCTCGTCAAAGAATTCTAATGCCAATTCACGGCTTTTACCTAATTCATGCGCGTAGTCAGGCTCGATGATAAGTTTCCAATTAGCGCCAGCATGGTGATTCACGGCAAAAATACCCTGAATACTCTGGATGCGGAATTCTTCATCCTTGCCTCCAATAAAAAACAGGCCTGGCAACGCGCGCGTGGCATCGGGCGCAAGGTGAGTAAAGTAATAGCCACCTTTGTTCACTACAAAAGCCTGCACACTATTGGGCTTCCAGCAGGCGAATTCGTAATTAAACTCGCCGCCAGCGGAAAGGCCCCAAAGCAGCAGCGGCGAAGTGGCGACCTCAGGATGATCTGCTTTTTTAGACAGATAGGCCACAGCGTCTAATAAAGCCTGACCACTACCATTGCCTGCAAGCGCATAATGCTCAATATTCATTTGCTTGTGCGGTAGATCTTTGAACCAAGTGCCTACGAGCGCAAGTGAGTGGCGTCGCGCGAAATCCTGCCAGAACGAATCATCCACAAATGCCCGACCGTCACTATTGCTGCCTGGAACCAACACCAAAACGCCACGCAAATCCTTGGTTTCGAATGGATGCCACCAGCGGAACGCCGCTATTGCGAAGTTAGAACCGGCGAGAAAGCCGGTATCGATAGTAGTGTCAGTATCGTCCGAACAGGTGGAGGCAAAGAAAAAGTTCAACGCAACAACAAAGGCTGACAGTAGGATAGTTTTATTCAACATAGGCGATCAATCCGTAACCATGCCGTAGTAAAGCTGGTATAGTCGGCGCATGATCCAGCCGCAGAACAGGAAAAACAGGGCAAATGGGATAGCCAACGCCGCCCACATTGGCATACCGGCCAGCAGAAATAATAGTTTGGCACGCAATACAAGCCCGTGCAACACAAAGATAGGAAAGGTGCATTGACCTAGGACACCGACAATTTGCAGTCCCTTCTGCATAAACACTGGCAGGCTGGCAAAATGCAGCAGGGTGGTTAATACGCCAGAAGCCAGCACTAGCACTAAACCGGAATAGAATGTCCAGCGCCACACGCCCATATCAATGGGATCATAAAATCCATCGAAACTACCGTTGCCAAAATATAGTATCGCAATGCCCAAGGCTACGCCGAATACACCGGCAAGCAAGGTCTTACGTGCTATCTCATCGCGATAGTGCCGTTTTAGATAAATGCCGACCATCACTCCGCCCAAGGTTCCCATCGACATGTTGAAATAATTGAATTTTGCGACCAACATCAAGCGGCATAATTGCCAAAACCCTTGTTGCTCACGTTCCAATAGCCAAACAAGCGACCCTTGGAAAGCGGCATAGCACAGTGCCATCAATCCGGCACAGGCGAGATATTCGCGTTTTGACTTGGAGATAACCCAAAACCATAATGGGGCAGTCGTCAGTGCCAATGCATAATAGAGCAATGGGCTAAAAAATGCGCTAAAAAATAAGGTGGCGTTGATTTTGTCTGGACTCAATGCCAATAATCGCAGGATGACATCGGCCGAAACACCGGCAAGCAGCAGCCAGACCCCAAATAGCATGGTTTTTCGGGTCTGGTTAGGATTGGCTTTGTATTTAGAGTAGAAAAGATACCCTAGGCTTGCGCCGAACACGAATGAAAAACCCGGTGTCGCTATATTAAATAAGGGGGCGACCGTGTCCAGCAAAAAGCTCATCTTTCCTCTGCCCGCGAGTTGGTTCAATATTCCTTCAAACCAATGATCGATGACGACGATGGTTAATAATATGCCACGCAGAATGTTAATCAGCAAATTCGTCCTTGATTCGGCGGCTAGGCCGACTGTCTCTCTCAGTTCCCCACCTTCTTCGCCGACAATTTCGCGTATAGTCTTGCCCTGGAAAATACTGCGGGCGACTTCGTTAGGAAAACCGAGCTTTTTCATCCTAACCAAGGCTTTCAGTGCGCTCAGCGAATCGCCCCCTAAAGCCAGAAAATTTTCATTGACACCCACTTTATCAATGCCGAGGATATCCTGCCATAACTCCACCAGTTCCAGTTCACGCGCATTACACGGTGCGACATAATCGGCACTCTCAGGCATGTCAACCACTTGCGGGGGAGGCAATGCCAATAAGTCAATCTTGCCATTTGGCAACAGCGGGAAACTGCCCAGACGGATTATAAATGAGGGGATCATATAACTAGGGAGATTTTGCCGGAGAAAGCCCAGCACTTCGGCATGCTCGAATGTAACATTGAGATCAACGGTTAAATAGGCTACCAACACCTTACTTCCACGCCCATCATCCCGAGCTAGCACGATAGCGCGGGCAATACCTTTGTAGCGTTCAATGGCACAAGCGACTTCACCCGGCTCAACGCGAAATCCACGGATTTTGACCTGATGGTCCGACCGGCCGGCAAACACCACGTTCCCGTCCGGCTGATATTTGCCCAAATCCCCGGTGCGGTAACACATATCGTCGGCCACCCCGGAAAATGGATTGCTGACAAACCGGGTATGGGTTTGCTCTAGGTCGTTCAAATAGCCTTGCGAAAGATAAGGGGTGCGAATCCAAATTTCTCCCATTTCATCGGTTTCTGCCAATGTCCCTGCTTCGGTGACGAGCAACAGTTGGGCATCTTTAATGCCTTGTCCAATCGGAAACGGTGTTTGCTGGGATTGTGGATGGATAAGGAAATAGCCCATCGCCTGCGGGGTCTCGGTAGCCCCATAAAAATTGGTTTGGGCTGCGTTGGGTGCCACACTGCGCAGACGCTGGCTAGTCTTCAAACTCAATACATCGCCTCCCCAAAAGAAATGGCGCAGAATGGGCAATTCCGTTTGTTGCACATCCGCACCGGTGATGATGATCTCGCCTAGGAGTCTGTCTGACTTCCCCGGTGTAAACCTGTTAGGATGATTCCTCGTATCCAGAGGTTCAGCCATGAGCAACCAATTCATTCCCATTGAGCGTGACCAGCCGTTTGTGATTCCTGTACAGGAATGGCTGGAAAAAGATCACTTAGCGCGTTTTGTCG
>QJPH01000543.1 GCA_003242955.1 Candidatus Methylumidiphilus alinenensis | reverse complement strand
TTTCAGGCTGGGCCGCCCGCTTTCGTTTTTGGCTCGGTAGGCGGGCGAAGTATCGTCCCTGCCCGAAGCCCAACCCGGCGATCAAGGGGACGCGGGGTTACGCTTTGGCCTGTTTTCCCCTAGTTTGGTCCGTCCGCGCCCCTTAGCTTTGGCGTTGGGCGGCTAGAAACGCCTTATAGCGGTACCAAATAATTAAAACCACCGGCGGCTCTTAATATTAAACCAGAGGACTCAAGCATGAACTATCTGTTAAAAACAACCCTAATATTCAACTTAATGCTTTTCTTTTTTTACGAATCGGCTACCGCCGCACCAATTGTCCTTAACTTGGATAGTTTGCCAGGAATGAGTTTTTGGTGCTGTAGCGCAATACCAAGTGCAAATCAGTTATCAACACAGTTTCTGCCCACTGACGGCGTATCGTTCACATCGGGTAGCTCGTACGCCGCCATAGTCGACCTTGGCCTCGGACACGCAACCACTGGGACAAATGGAATAGGCGGATCGACACCAACAGGCATACTTACTTATGATAGAGAAAACCCTATAACTGCAACATTTTTCAGTCCAAGTAACCCCAGCGTCAATGCCGTTACAAACTTTGTGTCACTTCGCGGAGATAATTATGGTAGTGGACTAAATGTCACATTAAATGCTTATGGCCTAACTGGTAATCTATTGGCATCCTACACAACCGTTGATGTGGGTGGCGAAACACTTAGCATCTCAGTTCAGGGCATTCACTCAGTTCAATTTCTTGGAACCCATGATAACGGCGGTGTGGTAATAGACGAATTTACGTTTAACAAGGTTACGTCTACTCCAATTCCGGCTGCGGCGATTTTCGTCGCACCCGCCTTGGCGGGTGTGTTCGGCATCTCGCGCCGCAAGCGCTCGAAAACCGGGCAGGGTGTTTCTAACTCGTAACTCGTAGATATAAGGCGGATTCGGAGCGCAAGCGACAATCCGCCGTGGTGGAGGGAGCAAAGAGCAACAGCCAAGCAACCCCGGCTTCCTCTCTATGCCGCGCCGCCCAACCGGTCGCTCAAGCGGACGCGGGTTATGCATTGGGCTTCGTAGCAAGGCTTTCCCGCCCGCGCCGCTTAGCTCGGGCGTTGGGCACACGAGGATAAGCAATGAGAGAGTTGAACCAGCAGGAAATAGACATGGCTCAGTCAGTTATTGATCGTACCGAGCCTGATATCTATGAACTAAATAAATTATATAGTCAAGAATGGGCATCAATTGAAAGTCACACAACTTTTGGCAAGGCATTTAAACAAGCAGTGACGAACGGGCTTCTTCGGAATATTCGCTGGCATACTTTAGAAACAGATAATCACAATTTCTATGAAGTTTTTTAGGTAAGGAGTAACCTCTAGTGCGCAATCGGCATCAACCACACTGTGTCGAATGTGGGAAGCACAGCAGGGCCGGTTATACTTACGAACGAGCCAGAAATAGTCATATCAAAATAATGGAGAATCTCTGCAATGCCTTTACATTGGGTATATCCCGGCAATTTCCAAATCAAACTCTATCGATCTGGCTGGAAAAATGACCGCAGTTTTGACCGGATCGTTGCCGATATTGGTGGCGGTAACTTTCCCTCCGTATCTGACCCAATTGAAGGGGGATTTACCATCAAAGCCAACACACTAAACAAAGTTCGGGAGCAGGATGTTAGACCCTTGATTGTCCTAGGTACAAGTTCTCCCATTGGCCACGACACAGAATTGCAAGGCATTCGATTAAGCCGTGGCGATACCCTAGTGGCCGGTGTTTCTCTTTTCGACGATTGGCAACGTGCGCCAATAAGTTCAAACAATTGGTATCAGATACCTCCCGATATCCAGATTCCCGAAGGGCTCATCTTGGTAAAGGGTTCGCGGCCTACAAAGGCTGGGGCTTATCATTTCACTCTTGGTCCAGCAGAAAAAATGACGCTACGCCATTTCATTGTTTTGTTGACACCGCTTGCGAACGACTCGCGTATTGTTCGGGCCGAATAGAGGCCAAGACGCGATGCATTCAGATAGGAGCGTTTTTATGAGTACTGACGATATGTACCTCCAACGAGAGGGGTATACGTTCATTCGTGTCGAGCCAACCGAAGTAGCTAGGGAAATAGAGAGCCTGAAGCTTTTAATCCACATTGCCGAAGAGAAAATCACCGCACTCAAGCTAACAGCCTCGCGGATTGGCAAAGAGTCGGAGGAGGCAGCCGAGGATATCATGGATGATATTAACGACATCGAAATGGCCGTCGATGATTTGCAAGTCTATCTTGAGCGACTGCGTAACATCCCTTGCACCGATTCCAAAATACGGTAACGCGGTAAGGCGCATTCGTAAGGCGCAATAGCGGTACTCCGCGTATTGCGCCGAATGGGGGGCAAAGAGCAAAAGCCATGCAACCCGGCTTCCTCTCCCTAATCGGCCGCCCAACCGTTCGCTCAAGCGGACGCGGGGTTACGCTTTGGCCTGTTTCCCCTAGTCTGTGCGCCCGCGCCCCTTAGCTCGGGCGTTGGGCTCGCTATCACTGATATGCGAATAAGCAGATCAATAACTGTCGTGTTGAGGCTCGACTATGCGCGGAATGTTTGTTTTAGTTTGGGTCAGCACAGGGCTTAAACTGATTGTCAGTATTCTATTACTTCTGCTAACTGGATGTTCTTGGATAGATTCTAAAGGGGTCAAGCATTCACTTATCATTGGTCTTGGTTACGTTAGCCAAGCAGATGCAACCGGAATTGAAGTAACAGATTTTGGCGTTGCTGGAATTGCTTTAGACCAAGGTGTCAGTATAGGTCTAATGAGAAAAACGAGTGTTGAGATACAGCGTTTTTAATGTCGATTGATTACTTTGTTTGTCATTGGCGGCAAGGGGTTGCCGCCCTACGGCCCTTGTTACGCAGTAGGTCGGCAACCCTTTGCCGACATGGACGGACATTATGTAAGTAACAAATTGACATTAAAAACGCTGTAAATCCCAATACAGCATCAAACGCTATAGTGTCAGTCAAAGCGTCACCATTTAGTCTTAACATCAGAAAAATCGATCAAAACGGAAACCTGTTACCCATAAATGAGGAAAAAAAATAATGTACTACACCAAAATTACCAGATTGGCCTTTATCATTGCACTGCCAAGCATTTTGCTTAGTATCTTCGGCTGTTCGACGGTTGTACGCGAAAATATACTATCATCTGTTGAAACGGGGACTGGAATTTCCATTCACGAGAACCCAACTACCCAGCTTTACGAAATCAGAGCGGGCTTTATTCGAAGTCAATTTTATTCGATACCGACTGGCAAGGTTGTCAAGAATAAGAACGCTGCACCTGGAGAGATTGATCCATCACTGAATCATGAGGCCGATCAGACACCAATTGTTGTAAGCGGCATACATTCCAAATCAGATTGGACGAATCTTATTTTTGGAATGGATATTTCTGAAAACTTCGCAGTAGGTAAAGAGGCCGTACAGAGTGAGGCGGCAAAAGCGATGTTTGAGAACTGTAGGGATAAATAAAGGCCGTAAGGCGCAATAGCGGTACTCCGCGTATTGCGCCGGATGAATAAAAAGAGCAAAATCCGTGAAACCCCGGCATTGTCTTTCTGCCCACCCGCCTAACCCGCCGTTCCAGCCGACCCGCGTGGACGGTTGCCGTGTTCATTCTGGCTCCTTCCGCGCGGGCGGCTGAACGGGGTCGTTGGGCAATCAAACTAGGAGTTTGTCTGACTTGTCACCTAACCATTTGATATTAAACTTTTTATCGTTCTTTGATTTAAAAATAATACTTCTAAAATCATTGTATTGCATCACAAGTCAGACAGACTCCTAGCAATCTATGGCGATATGATAGAGCTATTATCTCTAGTTGTAGCAACAATAGCATTAGCTATAACTGTTTTTCTGGAATGGCCCCGCTTAAGTGAAAGGTGGAAAGCTGTAAACGAGGCACTAAAACAGGAGCGTCAAAGGGAACAAAATGAATATCCTATAAAACGCAAAGGACCGGGACATATTGTAATTGTTTCGATAGGATTTTTTAAAACACTTATTGCGTTGATTGTTGGTCCGCTTATACCTGCTATTCTTTTGACTATGATGATCGGGCATTTAACGTCTGAAGGTGTGGGTACATTTATCTTCTTATTTAGTTCGGTAGTTGGAATAATTTTTAGCATTAAATGGCTTAGATACAAAAGCTGGAAATTTTTGCTTTTTTATATTCTCGCTGGCCCGCTTGGATTTATAATTCTATCGGTAATTTTTTATGCCTAACACGCAACGCGGTAAGGCGCAATAGCGGTACTCCGCGTATTGCGCCGAATGGAAAAGAAAGCAAAGAGCAAAAGCCATGAAACCCCGACTGCTTCTCCCTGCCCAACCGCCTAACCATTTGATTGAAATTACAACGAAAAACATTAGGAGCTTTTTATGCCAGAACTATGTAGATTTTATGGAATAATAATTTATATGTATAAAGAGATTGGCGGGAAACATCATTACCCACATATACATGCTGATTAGGCAGGGAATAAGGCTGTATTTAATATAGAAACAGCAGAATTAATTGATGGGATTTTTCCCAAGAGGGAAAAAAAGTTAGTTGAAGCTTGGATTGAACTTAGAAAAATTGAATTACGCCATAATTGGCAGAAATTGAATATTACAACAGGAACACCAAGTTTCTTTAAAATTGAACCCTTAAAATAGGTGTAATTAATATGTCAGACTTAGAAAAGTGGACTATTATTGATTTTCAATTACTCGACAAGTATATAATTAAAATAACGTTTAAAGATGGGAAAACACAAATTATTGATTTTGAGCCAGTAATTGGAAGTGGATGGATGCGCCAATTAATAGATGTTGCTTATTTCAGTAGAGTGAAATTAAATCAAGGGGGTAACCTTGAGTGGCCTGATGGTCAGGACTTTAATCCAGAGGCACTCTATGAATGGCCTAAATTTAAAGATGCTTATATAAATGACGAAATTAAATTAGAGCGTAGGGCGCAATAGCGATATTCCGCTATTGCGCCGAATGTGAGGGGGCAAAGAGCAAAAGCCATGCAATCCCGGCTTCCTCTCCCGAAGCGGCCGCCCAACCGGTCGCTCAAGCGGACGCGGGGTTGCGTTTTGGCTCCGTGGCTAGGCTTTCCCGCCGCGCCCCTTAGCTCGGGCGTTGAACTAAACCGCTTCGCGGTGGCTTAGACCGTACCCGCCCTGCCTTTTTTTTTCGATTCGACTTCCGGCTGGCGCATTGTTGTCTATCCTTATTAGCAGGGGAATGTCCCCCTGTCTACGAGGAGACTGCCATGTCACCCTTACGCCAACAAATGCATGACGCCATGCTGGTGCGCGGCTTGGCCTTGCGCACGCGAGAAACCTATATCGAGGCCGTCGCCAAACTGGCGCGCTTTTACCCTGCCGGCCCGGAGTTGCTGACGCCCGGGCAGGTCGAAGCCTGGCTGCTTCATCTGGTCCGTGACCGCAAACTGTCCTTCAGCACGGTGAACCAGGCCGCCTCGGCCTGCCGTTTCCTTTACGGCGAGGTGCTGAAGCGGGATTTGGCGGTGTTTCCCGTGCCGATGGCGAAGACGCCGCAACGCCAGCCAGAGATATTGGGCCGTGCGGAACTGGCGGCCTTGTTCGCCGCCGCCGATTCGCCGAAAGGCCGTGCGCTGCTGCACACGGCGTATGCGGCGGGCCTTCGCGTGTCCGAGTTGTGCGCGCTGCAGGTGGGCGACATCGACAGCCAGCCTGACCGGCAATGCTTGCGCGTCCGCGCTGGCAAGGGCGGGAAGGACCGTTACACGCTGCTGCCGCCCACCTTGCTGGAGACGCTCCGCCTCTACTGGCGCGCCTATCGCCCCCCAACCTGGCTGTTCCCGAACCGCGAAGGCTCCGGCCCGATGGATATCAAGGGCGCCCAGCGCCGCTATGCCCAGGCGCGCGACCGGGCGGGCATCGTCAAATCCGGCGGCATCCATACGCTGCGCCATTGTTTCGCCACCCATCTGCTGGAGGCCGGCGTCGACCTGGTCACCGTGCAGCGCCTGCCCGGCCACCATCAAGTGTCCACCACCAGCTTCTACTTGCACATGGCCTCGACGCAGTGGCGACCGCCCGCCACGGCCAACCCGCTCGACCTGCTCGCCGCCTTGCCGAAACTGCACTGAGCCTGGGGGCGCGGGCGGTGTCCACCACCTTGGCGCAGGTCTTCGAGGCCTTCGGCGGGGAATACCTCGACGCACACGGCATCAGCGGGCCGCAGGCGAAAGTCATGCGCGCCGTGCTCGACTGCCGCACCCCGGCCTTGGGCGGCCAGGTGCTGGAATGCGACAACTGCGGCCACCGGCAATACACCTTCCATTCTTGCCGCAACCGCCATTGCCCCGCATGCCAAGCGCGCGCAAAAGACGAGTGGGCGCGGCGGCGCATCGCCGAACTGCTGCCGGTCCCTTACGCGCACCTGGTCTTTACGCTGCCGCACGAGTTGAACGGCCTGGCGGGGTTTCACGCCCAATGGGCGTATGACACGCTGATGCGCTGCGTCGCCGCAACGCTTAACGAATTCGCCGCCAACCCCCGCTGGCTCGGCGCGGAACCCGCGTTCACCCTGGTCCTGCACACCTGGACCCAGGATTTGCGCCTCCACCTCCACGTCCATGTCCTGATGGCTTGCGGCGGGCTGGATGCGGACGGCGAATGGGTCGGGCCGAAACGCAACCCGCGCTTCCTGTTCCCGGTCCATGCCCTGTCGAAGGTGTTCAGGGCCAAGTTCCTCGACGCCCTGGACGCGGCGCACCGGGCCGGGCTGATCCCGGACGACCCGGCGGCCGACCCCAAGGACTACGCCGGACGCCGCCGGAAACTGTTGAAGTGCGACTGGGTGGTCTATGCCAAAACCCCGCTGGGCGGCCCTGCGGAAGTACTGGAGTACCTGTCCCGCTACACCCACCGCACGGCGGTTTCCAACGAGCGCATCCTGGCAATCCGGGACGGCTTCGTGCTGCTGCGGGTGCGCGCCGACGAATCCGGCGGCAAGCGGGTCATCCGCATCCCCGGCCCCGTGTTCGTCAAACGCTTCCTGCAACATGTGCTGCCGCCGGGGTTCAAGCGCATCCGCCATTACGGCCTGCTCTCCCCCGCCCACAAGCGCGACCGCCTCGCCGCCGCCCGCATCGCCCTCAAGCAGCCCGAACCGTCGAAGACGGCCCTGGAAGCCGCCGAAGGCTTCATGCGCCGGGTGGCGCAAAAGGAAATCTCACAGTGCCCGTGCTGCGGCCATGGCGTTTTGCGCGTGGTGGCGGACTTGTTGCCGTCACGCGCCGCCGCCCGCCCGCACCCTGCGCTGAACCCGCCTTGCCGAGGCCCGCCGCAATGAACGGTGCCCTTGCCATCAAATTTTTAAAAAGGGTGTTGGGGCGTCAGGGGTGCTGCTTGCCTTTCCATCGCCAATGGAGGCCAACGCCTTCATTGCTATATGATTTATATGATCAACCTCGACGTAAACCGGGCATCGGGCAGGGTCAAACCGGCCCATTCGACGAGGTTTGAGCAAAACCGGCTTCAGACGCTTGACTCGCCAGCCAGTCAAGCGTATAAAAACCCATATCAACCACCGTGCCAGCGGTTCAGTTCAACAAGGTTTATACGCCGCGTTCGACTCCCGCCCTTCTATTCGAGTGAGCGGCGCGGCGTATAAACGCTATTCGTTTGGGCATCGGTATTTTCAGGTTCCGTGGGGTGGCGCGGGGCGCTGATAACGGGCGTCAGCGCCATCCTACTCACCAAATTTGAGGAATTTCGGGATTGAATAATTTTATGATTGCGGCAGAAGAGACACTGAGATGTCGTGAAACTGTCAATGGATTGACTGGACTTGGAGATATTTCAAAAGATTTTTATTACGACGAAACCAATAATTACAGGAAATTTCATTTCAAGTCAGGCCGGCTAAATATTGAGGATGTCGGGGAATTCTTGCTTGGCGGAGTGGTTGTTGACAAGGGGCGTTCAATTGACATCTCTGAGCTCAAGAAAGAAATTAGGCTGGACAAAACGGCAAATGAATTAAAATTCAAACACGTCGCCAAAGGGTCTCTACCTGATGTTTTAAAATCAAAAAAAATTAAATCAGTTCTAGAGTTTTTAGTGAACGAACGAATTGACGTTCATTTTCAACGCGTCAATTCCTTCTACTGGGGTATCGTTGATATTATTGAATCCGTGTTATCGAATTTACCTAACGAACTTAAGTTGTGCCACTGGGGAATAAAAGATTATTTGTACAATGCGCTAACGACCGATATCGAAAATACCGTTAACATGCTGCATACGTATAACTATCCTGATATTGACTCATCAAAAATAAGTAAATTCTATGATGACGTATCGTGCATCGTTAAGAGGACAACCAGCACTAACAAGTATCTACATGAATCCCTGCTTTATGCGCTACAAATTGGGGGCAATCAAGATGAGGCTGTATTTATCCAGGATGAAGAAAAATTAATTCTCGTAGATAACTATTCCCCCTTCTACAGGGATAGGCTTCTGACATTTCCTGCTTCAAATCACTATCTGGACATGGAAGAGAATATAAAGACTTCCCTTGACCTGACTTTGAACTCATTCCAAGGCGCACCATTGTTAAATTACAAGTTTCTTAATTCCCATGAGTCTGACTGGATTCAATTATCCGATGTTATTATTGGGTTGACAGCAAAGATAATTAATTATTGCAATCGGCTTTCGGAGTCGGAGCTAATCTCTTTCAGGCGAAATATTGGCAATACTGAGAGCCGCATTCTTGACCTTGTTGAAGAGTTGATAACCCGTTCGCACGATGAGTGTCGGGCATACTTTCACAACGTAGTGCCTCTCTCTCATTTGGAGGTTCTTGGGAACCTTTTGCGCAAATTGAACTAATGCGGTAATAATAGATTGACAGGGCCGTAGGGCGCAATAAGCGGCTTGCCGCGCATTGCGCCGTATGTGAATAGTCTAAACATCCGGCGCAATACGCGGAGTACCGCTATTGCGCCCTACGCCCTGTTTGCCTTTGCATCGCCAATTGAGGCCAACGCCTTCATTTCTTGATGCTTTACACGTTGAACCTCGGCGTAAACTCGGCATTGGGCAGGGTCAAACCGGCCCATTCGACGAGGTTTGGGCAAAACCGGCTTCAGACGCTTGACTCGCCAGCCAGTCAAGCGTATAAAAACCCATATCAACCACCGTGCCAGCGGTTCAGTTCAACAAGGTTTATACGCCGCGTTCGACTCCCGCCATTCTATTTGAGTGAGCAGCGCGGCGTATAAACGCTATTCGTTGGGCAAACCACAAACTACATTTATACCTACCACAAGCAGGGAATAACACGCATGAAAATGAAAACAGCTACACCCATCAAGTCAAATCCCTTACAAAAATGGAATAATTACACCGTGAAAGCAATAATTAAATATGTGTTTTTGTTAGTGGCTTTTGGTTTGTCTGCGTCTGCAACTGCTAGCTCAATCGTATATCACACAACTAATCCAGATAATACATCTCCACTAACAGGATGGACAACAGACACAAAGTCTGGATTGCAGTGGTTGGATGTTACAGACACAGCAGGTTTAACCTATGCACAAGTTGTAAGCAATCAACTGTATAGCGGATGGAGCTATGCCACATATACTCAGTTAAACCAATTAGTAACAGATGCTACAAATATAACTATAGAGCCATTAAAAGATAGATTATATCAAATTTTCAACTGGGCAGGTTCTCCTTCTTTAACATATTTACAAGGTGCCCCAGGTTTTACAGGATCAAATCAAGAAGTCATTGTTAATACCAATAGCTCAGGAGGCGTTACTTATACACATTTATTTGACCCACTAATTAATATGTTAGGTTCTACATTAGATTTATATACTAAAGAGACTACAGGATACCTAACATACAGCGTTTTTAATATCAATTGATTACATTGATTAAGTTTTGAAATAGTTGGCGGCAAAGGGTTGCCGCCCTACAGTCCTTGATACGCAGTAGGTCGGCAACCCTTTGCCGACATGGGGCGCATATATGTAAGTAACGAACAGATATTGAAAACGCTGTATGACGCATATGTACGGTCTGTATATCCAAACCCCCAATTAGTATACCTTCATAACACTTTTACAGATGGTCTTCTTGCTCCAGATGGAGTTCAATATGATATTGGACATATACAAAGTTATGCCCAACAAGTTGGTCCTGGTAGCGGGGGGGTGTATCAGTCAGCCGATGGGGCATATTATTATAATTCTGCTTCAAATTCTGCGCCAAATCCTGGTAATCTTTATGGGTCGTTTTTAGTTCGTGATACTGCCATGATCGCCACCCCCATACCTGCCGCAATCTGGCTGGTTGGTTCTGCATTGGCTGGCTTGGTCGGTTTTGCTGGTCGCAAGCCCAAAATCAAAGGGGTCAGACTCCATTGATTGTTAGAAAGACAGAAAAAAGAGAGCAAAAGCCAAGCAATCCCGGTTTTTTTCTTCCTTCCCGGCAGCCCAACCCGGCGCTCAAGGGGACGCGGGGTTACGCTTTGGCCTGTTTACCTTAGTTCCGTCCGCCTGCGCCCCTTAGCTTTGGCGTTGAACTAAACCGCTTCGCGGTGGCATGGACCGTCCCCGCCCTGCCTTTTTTTTTCGATTCGACTTCCGGCTGGCGCATTGTTGTCTATCCTTATTAGCAGGGGAATGTCCCCCTGTCTACGAGGAGACTGCCATGTCACCCTTACGCCAACAAATGCATGACGCCATGCTGGTGCGCGGCTTGGCCTTGCGCACGCGAGAAACCTATATCGAGGCCGTCGCCAAACTGGCGCGCTTTTACCCTGCCGGCCCGGAGTTGCTGACGCCCGGGCAGGTCGAAGCCTGGCTGCTTCATCTGGTCCGTGACCGCAAACTGTCCTTCAGCACGGTGAACCAGGCCGCCTCGGCCTGCCGTTTCCTTTACGGCGAGG
>QJPH01000554.1 GCA_003242955.1 Candidatus Methylumidiphilus alinenensis | reverse complement strand
TCATGTACTGGCGGGATAACTTTGCCCAAAGGGAAGGAAAAGCCGCTTTAATGTCGAAAAACGCTCTGTAAAGGGGCAAATCAAGGCAAAGCAATCGTTTTTTGAGCTTTTTTGAGGAAGGAAACTGTCGTACAACTCTAAGTCGGACAGGCTCCTAGGCAGCGGCTTGTCGATGGGGATCGAATTCGATCCCCAATGCGACCGGCTGCATTTGACCGCTATGCATAGCTCCGCATAGCGACTCCTATTCGTAGTACGAAACTATGCAGAGCTTGTAGGTGTTCGATGATGACTATGGTTGAATTATCTGGGTAACAGGCAAGGCAATTAACAGCGGACTCGACATAGTTCAATCGTTGTTCTATGTGAAATTTCCCCGTCTTCTTACAATCAACTGCCAAGGCATTGGGCAGGCTCCAGGAAATCGGCACACGGATGTGTGGCAAGTGCAACTCACGCATTGATGGAGTTAATTCATGCGCTTTGTCTAAAGGAACAAAAAGATGAGGAGCCTATTAATATATTTGTTGGAATCAAGGATATTGAATTGGCGCTTTGAAGATGCCTATTTTACCGATAATATTGGCTATAGTGCCTGATCTCCTGTTTCCCCTGTACGTATTCGAATGGCTTGTTCCACTTCGAAAACAAATATTTTTCCATCCCCTATCTTATCTGTGTTTGCGGCTTTCACAATTGCCTCCACAGTCACTCCCACTTGTTCGTCTGCAATACAAACGAGAATGCTAACTTTTGGTAGATAATCAACTACATATTCTGCGCCGCGATAAAGTTCAGTGTGGCCTTTTTGTCTACCAAAACCTTTATTTTCACATACTGTAATTCCGCTTATTCCTAGATCAGAAAGGGCTTCCCTTACGTCATCAAGTTTAAATGGTTTCAATAAGGCGTATATCATTTTCATATTCAATCTAGCCTCTCAACAGAAGGTTTTATTTGTTCTTGAAAAATTAAATAAGTAAGTGAATTAAGTTTTTTACGGACTTCTAAGCGATATCGCTTTAGTTCATCAAAGATTGTTGTTGAATTTTCAGTTTCATTAATAAAATTAGGAGAAACTCTACATAATCCATTTGCCGTGATCGCATTAGTTTTTGTGATCAAATATATTTCTTCTCTCAATCGAATCATGAAATTTTTAGCATGATCGATAGTAACATTATCTGTTGCATCACCCCTCAGTGCTATATTTTTTGCCTGCAAAAATTTTTCCAGAAAAAAAATAAAAGCTATCTCCATCAGCCCTCCAGAGCAGAATTTCACATTGAACAAATGCGGCACATTAGGTTCAACATCGTGAAAAAAACGCTGTCTCAAAAGACCTTCTTTAATCACTCCTGGATCAATTTCGGAAACAAATGTGCGCCATTTTTCTAGTAGTTCGATATATAGTGAGAAGTCACCACAAATGAATCGCGTCGAAGAAAATGCAGCTAACGAATTAAAATTGGACCAATGATCCACACACTCATCAACCGTATTAATGATGGCAGCAACTTTTATTTCACCCCACATATCTGTAAGTAATGTACTAAACACATCAAATAACTTTTCAGCATCGCGCACATCGGATTGTGATTGTGTATGGAGTAATGTTAAATCTATATCAGAATTGCGTGTCAGGTAGCGACGACCGAATCCCCCGCGTGCGATAAGTGTAAATTTATTAGAATTAAAACCACCTTCAAAACATACTTGTTGAAATAAACGAACTATGATATTGTCAGCAAATTGACAACGTACTTCCGCCGTATCTGAAACGGAAAGCATTGTGTGTGGATTGTTATTTATGTTTACCTCAAAAGTTGCACGCTCATTTTTATATTTTAGAATGTCTGACACAAGCTTTGGGTTGAGAGCATGACTAATTTGTCCACGCCCGTAAGCAACTGAGTCCAATATCATTGAAATTGCTCTATCCCAAGATGTATTAGTTATTTCATGTCTATTGCCATCAAATATATCCACCCAATGAAGATTTTCAAGCCCAACTATTGAAAGGTCGCAATCATCAATACGCACAGGGATAAGGTAAACTTTAGGAAAAGGGGTTTCAGACCATATTTCCAATGCTTCTTTAAGTTCAGTATGAATAAAACCCCTTCGTTCAAGTGAGCTAGTTGAAATAACAGCTAAAAAATAATCACTTTCCCGGATTGCCTTCTTGATTTCTCTTCGCCATACCATGCCAGCTAAGAGTCTGTGTTTATCGAGCCATGCAATATAATTCTCCTTCTCCAAGGCATGACCGATTTCTGTCGCTATCTTGGCATCCTCTTTGCCGTATGATACAAATATCTGAATAGGTCTCCCACCAATTTTAGAGCTTTTATTCAATAAGCTATAACTAGGATTTATTTCCATAAATTATTACTACGCTAGGAAAAAAGATACACTATGGAAATCTACAAAGTAGTCGCATAAAAATAATCTGTAATATTACTTCATTGCAAATCAACAGCAGGCAAAGGTTTGCGAGTTTAATTGATTGTCGAACTAATGGCAAACGATATTATGACACGCAGACCTTCCGCCATCCATACCGAAATGACCATTTTCGATTTTTTCTTGCTTATTGCCGTCTGCCCCGATTGCGGGACGGTACTGACCGATGCGGAAGGCACTTGGATGGCGGCGGACCGGTTCCTCGCCGGTGCCGACGAAAAACGCCAAGCCTGTCCACACTGCGGAACCCGGTTGTGGACCTTGAAGCGGCCCGGTGCCGCCAGGGACACCCAGGCCACCGTGAAGGAGGCATTGTGCCAGTTGCCGACGATAGGCCCGAAAACGGCGGACAAGCTAATCACTGGCTTTGGCGCGGATGCATTGGGCGGCATGCTGGCGGACAATCCATTCGACTTCATCAACCTGATGGACGATGAGGGCGAACTGGTGTTCGGCGACCGCCAGGCGCAGCGCATGGAGCGGAGCCTGGCAACCCGTGAGTTCGCGTTCGGGCAGGGCGGCTACCAAGCCACCGAATTCGTGAAGCGTTATCTACCCCAAGGGTTTTTCGACCTGCTGGTGGTGGATGAAGGCCACGAGTACAAGAACGACGGCTCGGCGCAAGGCCAGGCCATGGGGGTGCTGGCGGCCAAATGCCGCAAGGCGGTGTTGCTCACCGGCACCTTGATGGGCGGTTACGCCGACGACTTGTTCTTTCTGCTTTGGCGGGCGCTCACCCGGCGGATGATCGAAGACGGGTTCAAAGCCAACCGGCGCGGCAGCTTGGCCCCGGCTGCGTTGGCGTTCATGCGCGAGCATGGTGTCCTCAAAGACATCTACAAAGAGACCGACGCGGGCAGCCACAAAACCGCCAAGGGCAACAAAGTCGCGGTGCATACCAAAAAGGCACCGGGGTTCGGACCGAAGGGCATCGCCCGTTACGTCCTGCCTTACACGGCGTTTCTCAAACTGCGTGATATTAGCGGGACTGTGCTGCCGCCTTACGACGAGCGACTGCTCGAAGTGCCGATGGCACACGAACAGTCCGACCGCTACCAGACCTTGCGCATCCGGCTCACTCTGGAGATGAAGGCGGCACTGGCGAAAGGCGACAAGACCTTGCTCGGGGTCGTGCTGAACGTGCTGCTGGCCTGGCCGGATTGCGCGTTCCGCGACGAAATGGTCAAGCATCCGCGCAGCGGGGATCTGTTGGCCTTCGCGCCGGCGGTGTTCGGCGAACTGGAACCCGCGCCCAAAGAACTGGAACTGATCCGGCTGTGCCGGGAACAGAAGGCCCAAGGCCGCAAGGTGTTGGTGTATTCCATTTACACTGGCACCCGCGACACCACGCAACGGATCAAAAACCTGTTGCAGGGCGAAGGCTTCAAATCGGCGGTGCTGCGCTCCAGCGTGGACACCTCAAAAAGGGAAGACTGGATACTGGAACAGGTGGACCGGGGCATTGATGTCCTCATCTGTAACCCGGAACTGGTCAAGACCGGCTTGGACCTGCTGGATTTCCCTTGCATTGTGTTCTTGCAGTCGGGCTACAATGTCTACACGGTTCAGCAAGCCTCGCGGCGTTCCTGGCGCATCGGCCAGAAACAGCCGGTGGAGGTTTTCTACTTGGGCTATGCGGAAACGGCGCAGATTGACTGCTTGCGCCTGATGGCCAAGAAGATCGCCGTCAGCCAATCCACGTCGGGCGACATGCCCGACACCGGCCTAGATGTCCTCAACCAGGACGGCGACAGTTTGGAAGTCGAACTGGCGAAGCGGTTGATTGCTTGAAGGTTGGTCAAGCCCGCAGGCATCCCTTGTGGATGGCTGCGGGCTTTTTTATGATGGGAAAGGGAAAGGGCTTGCCAATGGGGAATCGGTCAAGAAGAGTTAGCCGCTACTTCCCAGAGAACGGTTGGTTGTTATAATGAAAGCGGTTGCGCGGTTTGGAAAGTTCTACTACTCACTGTTAGGATGGCTCATGAAAGATACACTATGGTTCGACGACTTGCCTGTGATCGGAAAAATGCCGGAGCAGCAAGTGGCCGCTCGGCTGCAAGAGTTGGAAGTGTCTCCGCCCATGCGCCAAACCCTCGGCCCGACCCTCGGCTCCCCACCCATCCGCAAATCGTGGAACCCTTTTGAACCCAAGCTTTGGCAGCACACCGCCCATACTTTCGGCTACTTGCCGTCCGGACCGGGACTGGGTGGAGGCAAGCTTTTGGAAATATGCCACGCGGGGCAGATCAAGGCGGATGCCGGCTTGAAAAACAGCCGCATCAAGATAACCCTGGATCGCTTGCGGGTGGCGGATTACCCAGGTTATGGGATGCACCGCATCCTGTTTGATTTCTATGCCCAGAACCAGCTACCCAACGAGGTGGAAAGTCTGCACTACAACGCCACCTACCGGGTGCAGTCCGGGGAGCACGCCGGTATCACTGGCTACCCCATCTTCGTCGGGCTGCGGGTGGGCGGTGAAGGCGTTTCCTTCCGCTGCTACACCGTGAACGTGAAGAACGATCAAGACGAGACCTTCCTGGAGTTTTTGGAGTCCGATGAATTTCGCCAGGGATTGCGCCTGTTGGAGGGCGCTCAACCGGTCATCGCCCCGTTCTCGCAAATGGCCTATAACCTGACACGGAGCATCGCCAAGCGCAATCGCAACGTCCCGGTGCAAGAGTTCCACATGGGGCTAGATTTCAGCGACATCCCCACCCGTGCCCGCTTGGCCGAGGGTGCCTATATTGCGGTGCAAATTCCCGAGAGTGAACAGTCTGGCTGGGACTGGGGCCAATGGCGTTTCAACCCCGCCAGCGGACAAATACACCATGAGGAATCCCCTCAACAGATGATTCCCTACAACTACCTGGTGTTCAGCATCAGCCGCTATCAGGGTGATTAAGGGATGCCCCGCCATGGCTGCTAATATTCTTCGTTGTGTGGTTGAGATTGACGGCGGTCAAGTCCGCGTCCACCTTGACGGCTCGCAGGACTTTTTCAAACCGCGCGACTTCACCTTGACTCCCGAAACGCCCGTCCACCTCAAAGGCCAGATCTTCAAGCTTGGCGAATTGCTTGCCGCGCTGATAGACCACAAAACCGATTGGTTGTATCAATGGTTCGACGAGCGCGGCCAACTCGATACCGGCGCATTCCTGTATGATGCCTTATTCGGATCGCAGCCCCCGGAAAAGATAACAGGCGGCGCCCCCCGTTGCGACCTGCGCATCAACACCACCGACGAGGACATCGCCCGCTTGCCTTGGATTCTAATCGCCCAATGCGGGGTGTTCCTAGCCACTGCGGGCTGGTCCATCGCCCTCGGGGCAATCGGCGCTGAAACGGACTGCGAACTGCCACCTTCCCCCAAGCTGCTTGTCGCTGCGCCAGAATCCACGGATTGGCCCGCCACAGAGGCCGAAGCGCACATTAAGGAACTTCAAGACCAACTTTCCGCCGCTGATGCTTCGTATATCGACGACAGTCGGCTACATGTCGCACGGACATGGAAAGCGTTCCTAGCCGAACTCTCCAAATTCCAGCCTGATATCCTCTACTATTACGGCCACGGCACTGGGGATCGCCACCGCACCCACCTAGTGTTCGCCGAAGAGAATGGCTCGGCGTGTGAAATCAGCATTGCCGATCTCGCCGTGGAACTGCGCAATCGCTTGCTGCAACCGTTATTAGTAGTCTACATCAACTGCTGCCAAGGGGATGCCGGGGGCATCTTAGGGGCGGGGCGGCAACTTGTGAACGTTGCGCCGGTGGTTCTCACCAACCGTACCAGTGCCTTTGTCAATGCCGCCCGCGCCCAAGGCTTGGCCTTTTGGGATGATTTGATCGTCCGTGGACTGGCTCCCCAACAAGCGGTCATGGGCCTTTATGCCGCGCTGGGCGATCTTGGCCTTACCCTGGCCGACTACCGATGGATGACACCCGTGTTGCATTGCCGCTATGGCGATTGGCAGTCTAACCCTCCGATGCCCCTTTCGCGTGAGGAGCGCGATCCCGACTGGAAGTTCAAGCTGGACCGCGTCAACCAGTTCAGCCGGGTTTTCTACCAGACCCACCAGATGTTGTTGGAGCGAAGGCCCAAAGCCCTTGCCTTCCTTTGGTTTGGCGCTCCCAATCAAGGGATGGAAATCTTCCATGAGCGTCTCAACCGCGAATTGCAAGAAAAACTCAAGGATGTGCTGATCTACCCGGTGTATCCCGAGTGGCCCGAAGAACTAGCCAACCCGTCGCGCTCCTTTTCCGACATGCTTACCCAAGCCTTTAAGGTTAGCGACCCGGAACAGATCACCGGCCGCATCCGCGCCTACTCTCGCCAGCGCACCGGGCAGCGTACACTGGTCTATGTGCGTCACACCCCAGTGTTGCAACGGGCCATCTTCGATCCCCAATCCCTGCCCACCTATCTGGAGTGGTGGAGCCGCTACTTCGTTCCTCGGTTGCCCGAGCTATGCCATGCCCTGTTGGGTGTTTCCTACGCGGTCAGCAACCCAGCCAAATTCCATCAAACTTTGCATAAAAAGCTGGCCTTGGACAAACTCGATTTGGGCGATACGGTACTCGTGATCCTTGATGCCTTGGAGAGGGTAACCCTGCAAGACCTGCGCGACTTCATCCGTACCCACAACATCCGCTTGCCCCAAGACTTGCAGGAACGCATTCTGGAAAAGCTATTGGCTGATACAGATGGCAGCTATGAAGGCATCATTGAGGAAATGAAGCATCTGGAAAGCCGCGCTTGGCGTGAGAGCCTACAGCACCAGCAGTCCGGCCAAGCCGATGACGATGAAGACGACGGGATGTCTGCTTAAACACCTACTAGCTGAAACAACTTGCGAATCAAGAGAAAAGATGCCATGACGAGCTACCGATTTGAACTGGTGAACGGCAAGGTCACCGGCCCGACCGCGACCGATGCGCAGTTGCGGCTACGCCCGATCTTGGGCAGCGGCGGTTCCTTCGCGGCGGATGCCCGCCGCTTTGTGGCCGGCGAGGCGTTGGACACGGCCATCAACACCGCCATCGCCGTCAACCAGCCTTTGCTTATCACTGGTGAACCCGGCACAGGCAAGACCCAAGCCGCCTATTATGCTGCTTACAAGCTCGGCATCGAGCCGGTGCTGCATTTTCAGGTGAAGTCCGACAGCACCGCCCACGATCTGCTTTACCACTTCGACACGGTGCGTTATTTCCACGATGCCCATTTGAAAAAGGAGGATTTGAAAAAGGCGGACTACATCGAAAAGCGGGCGCTGTGGAAGGCTTTGATCGCCGAGCACCCGTGTGTGTTGCTCATCGACGAGATCGACAAGGCCCCGCGCGATTTCCCCAATGACCTGCTCCATGAGTTGGATAAGCTGGAGTTCGAGGTTGTGGAGACCGAGCAACGCATCCAAGGCAGCAATGCCAACCAGCCCATTCTTTTCATCACCTCCAACAGCGAGCGCCGCCTGCCCGAGCCTTTCTTGCGCCGCTGTGTCTTTCACCATATCCCCTTCGACCGTGACTTGGCTTGGGAGGCCGTGCAGGCTAGGGCGGCGGAGTATCCGGCCTTGGACGAGGCTTTTCTCAAGCTGGCTGTGGATCGTTTCATGCGCCTGCGCGCCCGCGCCCTTCGAAAACTTCCCGCCACTGGCGAACTGCTGGTCTGGCTGCTGGTGCTTGGCCTTGATGTGGGTCGCTACTCGCAACAGCTTGATGACGATTTGGCCAAGTTGCCCTATTTGGGGGTGCTGTTGAAGGATCACCAAGACGTGGAGGAAACCCGCAAAGGCAGCAACCGTTAAGACCGTCAGCCCCAAGTGCTAACCCATGCACACCAGTTCCCTGCCTTGGAACCACAACAGACCGAATGTGGAGTGCGGCGACTCGTCGCCGCTTTCCGAACCCTGCGGCGACGAGTCGACGCACTCCACAAATTGTCAAGATGACTGACTTTCCCCTACGCTCCTTTCTTATTACCCTGGAGCGCGACGGCATCTTTCTCGCCGTGCGCGATTATGACCGTATCGCACTAGTACTGGGAACGGACGGGGAGTGGACTTTGGGCCGGTTGCGCAATGTGTTGGTGGCCCTGCTCGCCAAAGACCCCGACCAGCGCGAGTTGATCCTGCGGCGTTTTGACGATGCCTTCGATCCCAATCTGCCGCCCTTGGTCCGGGAATTGGCCTTGCCGGTGGAAATCGACCGTTTGCGCGGCGAGTTGGCTAGAAATCAGCCTAGACACCCTGATGAAACTCCGCCGCTCCGTTCCCCTAGTCGCTCTGTCCCTACATCCGCGAGAAAACCTTGGTGGGAGCGCCGCCCGGTGAAGGTTGCCGTTTTGGTGGTGTTGCTTGCCTTGATCGGTATTTTGGGTTATCGGGACACCTGCATCTCCCGCGAACCCCCTCCCAATTTCCAGATCGACCCACCCCTTAGAACCCTGGCCGCCGAACCCGGTCGCGACAGCAATTTGGAATTGGCACTCGTCAATCTTGGCGGAGGCAAGCTTACCCCTGGCACCGTCACCGTAGAAGGCGATGGGTTCAGTTTCGCTCCCCATGGTTGTTCCGGCCATGCCTTGGCCGCAAGGGAGCGTTGTACTCTCAATCTGCGTTTTCGCTCCGATAAACCCGGACAATACAGTGCAAGCATTCAGGCGCAAAGCGATCAGGGCAAGGCCGAATCCCGTATTTCCGCCGAGAGCAAGGAATCAGATAAACCACCCGACCCATTAAAGCTGGACAAGCTGCCCATCATCACCCATGTTCCACGCCGACCGGTGCTGAGGTCCATCCAGAATATTGCCAATCCTGCGCAAGATGATTGGCGGGAACCCGCTTGGGCGACCTTGGTTCTGTTGATATTGCTGCTAGGTTTTGCTGTATACCTGCGCCGTTATCAGCGCTTGCCGATGGATACACCACCGCCTTGGAATGGAGATTTGCCCCGCCACTTTCCTTTCGAACGCTTGGGTGGACCCCCCGCCCCTCGCCTGGACCGTCAGACCCTAGCCCACCTCGCCGATTGTATGGGCTATTTCCGCAGCGTGCACGCCAGCCGCCGCCCAGACATCAGTGCCTCGGTGCTGGCCACTGTGGCGCAGGGCGGCATACCCACCCTACGCTTCTTGCAGCGCAAACAGCTGCGCCATCTGGTGATCTTGGAAGACGGCCAAGCTGGGGAAATCGCCCGGCTGAATCCCATTGCCAAGGAGTTACGCGAGGGCATGGCTCATCTCGGGGTCGAGGTGCTGCTAGGGTGCTATTACGGCGATCCCGGCACGGCCTGGGATGAGCATGGGCGGGCGTTCTACCTGGATGATCTGGAAGCCCAGCGCAACGGGTTATTGCTGCTGGTCTTCGGCGAGGCCGACCGGGCCCAGATTGGTTGCCGCCTCAGCTTGGAACGGTTGGCTCGCTGGCCGCACCGGGCTTGGATGGACCTAAGCCCCGTCGAGTTGCGCGCCCCGCGCACTACCCTGCCTGAACGTTGCGGCCTGCCCGGTTATCCCGCCACGGCGGACGGCTTGCTCCGCGCCTTTCAGCGTTTCCTCAGCGAAACCGCACCGCAATCGAAGGCAGCCGCGCCGACCCAGCCGTTTCACAGTTGGTCAGATGACCCCAGTGCCGATGTCGAGAGGCGCCTTGGCGACGCACTCCCCTGGGCTGCCGCCTGTGCCTTGATCCAGCCTTTTTCCTATGGACTTGCAGACGGCCTGCGCCGCGCCTGTTTCAAGCATCTGCCCAACGAGCGCATCGAGCGTCTCGCCGCCCTTCCAGGCACGAGCATCACGGCGGAGGGGCTGCGCTATGCCGATAGCGTGGCTGAGCGGCTGCAAACCCTGTTTTTCCGCCGTATCCCCGATACCCAGCGGAGTCAAATTTTGGACTATCTGCTGAAGGCTTTAAACGACGCTTGGGAGGAACAACAGCAACTTGACCCCAATTTATCTAATAGCCCCGCCCATTTGGCATGGGAGCGCCGTTACCAACAGCTTCGCCTCATGCTTGAACCGGAAGAGGCGCTTAAGCGGTTGTCTGAATTGGACGGCACACCCCTAGGCGGGGCTATCGGCCGCGACCTGCAACGCCTCGCCCCCCACCTGCCCCGTCCTAATGACCGCCTTGCCCAGCAGCGGCTGGCCCGGCTCGCCCCGGCTTGTGGCATCCCTTTATTAGATCGGTTTCGCCTGCGCCGCTGGCATCGTGCCGTGGCTGGGATGTTGGCGTTAGGCTTGCTGGGCGCGGGTCTCCTTAGCCTCTATCTAGGTTGGCAGGCTTTCCAGTCTGGCCCACGGATGGTGGTGACCGCCGAGGCGGAAATCAGTACGCCGGTGAAATTGCTAGAAGTCTCCAAACAAGGGGGAAGCTCTAGGGATTTCCCCGGCCTTCCCTTGGCTACCCGCCTGCCTGCCGGTAAAGATTGGCGCTTGGAACTAGGGAGTGTGGAGTCTGCCAAGCTCGGCCTAGGCATCGTCCGCCATGACAGCAAAGTCGTCATCGGCCTAGGAGTCTGTCTGACTTCCCCGGTGTAAACCTGTTAGGATGATTCCTCGTATCCAGAGGTTCAGCCATGAGCAACCAATTCATTCCCATTGAGCGTGACCAGCCGTTTGTGATTCCTGTACAGGAATGGCTGGAAAAAGATCACTTAGCGCGTTTTGTCGTGGCCATCGTCGACGGTTTGGATGTCAGCACACTGGAAGCCTCGTATGGCGGCGGGGGTTCCCCGCCCTATCCACCGAAGAT
>QJPH01000526.1 GCA_003242955.1 Candidatus Methylumidiphilus alinenensis | reverse complement strand
CAACCCCGCCATAATGCCTTTTGCGTCCATCCTCATGCCGGCGAGGATAATCGACACTGAAATCGGATGGCAAATGTAAGGCTCCCCGCTGACCCTTTTTTGGCCTTCATGGGCGCGCTCTGCCAAACGATAAGCGCGGTGCACTTCCTCAACCTGGGTCGGTTCCAAGTATTCGGACAACATGGCGGACAACCGCCGGATTAGCTTTTCCTGCGGCTTTTCCGTCTCGTCCAGGGGAAATGGCTCATGGTGTTCACCCATCCATCCGCCGCTCCCCGGCTTAAAGGAAGGAGGGTCCTCCGGGCTTTCCGCTAGATCGGCCTCGCTGGCATCCCCTGACATTCTTTAACTCGACTCTAGTCTTTAAATCAGATCGTCATCATCCATATCGATGTCATCGTGGCGTATCTTGAAAGTGGGGCGCTCGACTTGATAGCGATCATGCTTTGGCCCTTCCTTCAAGTAGGCACGGGTGATTTGACCGGCGGCGATTTCACGCAAGGCCAGAACGGTCGGTTTATCGTTGGTCCACGGCAGTTTGGCATCGTCCGGATGCCTGGCCAATTGGCGGGCACGCTTGGAAGCCAACAATACTAGTTGGAAGCGGTTATCGACTTTATCCAAGCAATCTTCTACGGTAACTCTTGCCATAATGGCTGGTCCTCAAGAACAAGAAAAATAAAAGTTAGACATTGATGGTTCATTTAACCCCATGAAGGGCGTTCTGTACAGAGTTAGAGTTGAAAAAACGATTAAATTGTTATTTCAGACCGACTCGGTTTTGAAAACCGAGTCGGACTTGGGTTGACGCCATTGTGATGGACCGTGGGAAAGAGTGACTAATAGCATTTACCAGCCTGAGTTCAAACGATGAGCATGCCATTATTGCCAGTAAGCCAGTAAGCCAGCGAGAGAAAGCAATGGAACGCACTTATATTTCGCTTACGTTTAAAGTGAAGGCAATAAAAAAGCCCTTTGATTTCTCATAAGGGCTGATTTTATTGGTAGCAACGGCGGGACTTGAACCTGCGACAACCGCATTATGAAAAACATGCTTTTAGTGTATGTTTTTGATTTATAGTCTATTATCATGCGCGGCTTGAGGTTGCGTTGCTTATTTGCGCATGGGTTTGTTGCAATGTTTTACCCGGATTTTACCCGCTATTCGTGGATGGTAACTATCCATGGCATCCCTTAAGAGCATTCGCACCGCACCGGCTAGGCGCGTCTCGGCACGTCCTTATACCCCACGCACACCAGCCTCATGCCGTGCCTACAAGGCCGCATCCATGCGGGGGAGGGGCAGCCATGGTAGCCCCTAAGAGCATAGCCGCCTATTTTTAAGGGTGGCGTACTGCCTTCACGTTGAGAGGTAGCAAGAGCAATAGCGTAAAAGCAGTTTACACCAAAAAGGAATGGGGAATAAGGAAATGGGAATGGTCATGTTTTTTTTACATCAAAACTGATGTTACGCCTTGCCAAAGAAAAGAATTATAAGTTACTCTTATGTATAACTAATGGTTACTTTCTAAAGACAGGAGATTAAACATTCGTCTGTTCATAGCAGAAAAACCCGCCCCAGACAAAGAGAGCCAGCTAACGATCATCCTGGATTTGCTGAAACAAGCCGGGAGCGTGGTCAACGCGGGCGATCCTGACGAGGAGGGCCAGCTTTTGGTTGATGAAATACTTGTCTATGCCGGTTGTAAACTGCCGGTAAAGCGCGTACTCATCAACGATAATAATACTAAAGTGGTTCGCAAGGCGCTGGATAATCTTCGCGACAACAGCGAATTTGCAGGTTTGTCCGCCGCTGCCGAGGCGCGTAGCGTAGGCGATCAATTGTATGGGTTTAACATGACCCGTGCTTACACGCTTGCGGCCCGTCAAGCGGGCTATCAAGGCGTTTTGAGCGTTGGGCGGGTACAAACCCCAATCTTGGGATTGGTCGTGCGTAGGGACCGCGCCTACTCGGCCCACGAGAAGGCGTTTTACTACATCGTCACCGGTCGCTTTGACATCAAGGGCGTTGCCTTCCCGGCGCGATACCAGATTGCCGAAGGCGACCCGGTGGACGAGAAGGGCCGCTTGTCCAACGACCAACATGCCCAGGCCATCGCCAATGAGGTCAAGGGGAAAACCGTGCGGATCGTCAGCGCGGAAACCCGGCAGAAGGAGCAACAACCCCCTTTGCCGTATAACTTGCTCAAGTTGCAAACCGATGCTTCGCGGAAATATGGCATGAAGCCCGACCAGGTTAAAGACATCACCCAGGCGTTGCGCGAAAAACACCGCTTAATTACTTACAACCGCAGCGACTGTGAATACCTGAGCGACGAGCAGCATGGCGACGCGCCGGGTGTCTTGTCCGCCATTGCGGCGACCGCGCCGATGTTTGCCAATGTGGAGGGCTTGGCCGACCCTTCCCTTAAAAGCCGTGCGTTCGACTCCACCAAGGTTTCGGCCCATCATGCGATCATCCCGACCGAGGCCACCGCCGACCTGTCGGCCTTAAGCGATGCCGAACAAAAGATTTACCTGCTGATTGCCCGTGCTTACATTGCGCAGTTTTTTGCAAAGCACCAATACGACCAGACGACCCTAGTAGTTGAAGCCGGTGGCCACCGTTTTGCCGTCCGCTCGAATGTGACCACGCGGCTTGGCTGGCTGATGCTGTACAGGAACGACGCGGGCAACGAAGACTTGGAAGGCGACGAGAATGACGTGTCCGTAGACATTCGCCCCTTGCGCGAAGGCCAAGAGGGAACCTGCACCGACGCAGAGTCGGCCCAGCAAGAAACCAAGCCGCAACCGCTTTACACCATGGCGACCCTGTTGCAAGACCTGACCCGTGTGGCGAAGTATGTGAGCGACGACCGCTTGCGCAAAGTGCTGATTGAAAAAGACAAGGGCAAAGAGGGTGAGCATAGGGGCATCGGCACACCGGCCACCCGAGACAGCATCATCGCCACCCTGTTTGAGCGCGGCTACCTCATCGAACAGGGCAAGAGCATCGTTAGTTCACCCTCTGCCAGGGAGTTCTACGATGCCCTGCCGGACCAGGCGAAATTCCCGGACATGACCGCCTTGTGGCACGAACAGCAAAAAACCATCCTGGCCGGTGAACGGGATGCCGTGTCGTTTGTGCTGGATTTAATGGCCTATGTCACTGGCGAGGTTGGCAGGGTCAAGCAGAACGGCCTTGGGATCAAGTTTGAAATACACCCCTGCCCGTCTTGTGGCAAGGCATTGCACCGGTTCAAGAAGAAAGACACAGACGAATTCTTTTGGGGTTGCACAGGCTACACCGAGGGTTGCAAATACAGTTGCGACGACAAGGATGGAAAGCCCGTGCCCAAGTCTGCGGTGAAGGCTTCCGATATCCACAAGTGTAAAGTTTGTGGCAAAAGGCTTTGCCGCAGGCCGGGGAAAAAGCCGGTCGGTTCATTTTTTTGGAGTTGCAGCGGTTATCCCGAGTGCAAGCAGACCTACCGGGATGTCAAGGGCAAGCCGGATTTTAGCAACAAGACAACCGCCGCCCCTGCAAGTATCTGAAAAAGCGGTGAACGCCATGAAAGCGATTACCGGGCCTAAGCCGATTTTATCATGAAATCAACATGCACTGCATCATATGGGAAAACGACTTTCCCGTCTGCTGTTTTGTCAATCAGCCCCGCATCCAGCAGGGCGTGTACGTCGCCATGCACAGCTTTCACGTCACGCCCGACACGCCGCGCCACTTCCCGAAGCGTGACCGGACCCGCGCCGGTCAATGCCTTGATGATGTCCCAACGCTTCGCCGTGAACACACTCCAAAGCAATTCCGGTGTCTCGAAGCTGATGCGCGGGCCGGAGGGCGTTAGTGTTTCCATGGCCGTTACGGCATCCGACAGCGTGTCTGCCAAAGTCCGCACATCAAGAATCACCGTATTCATTGCGCCACCTCGCTATGTCGTCAAAAAAATCCGCCATCAACTGGCGTGGGTTGGAGAATGGATAAGCCTCTTCAAGCGTTCCGGCATGTCGATGGGACCCTGAGCGCATGGGCCAATGCATTAACGCTCAAACCCAAGAGCGCAAGGTAATCCTCGCGCAGAATTTCACCCGGATGGATCGGGCGCATGCCGTTCTGAATCATAGGTCTTTCTCTTCATGGCAATTCTCCTCATTTTAAAAATGTGCTGCTTTGTCCAGCACCTCAGCCGCCCACTGATTCAGGCTTTTGCCCGTCGATTGCGCCGCCACCAATGCGGCTGCGTGTACTTCGGGCGCGACACGCAGCATAAGATTACCGCTGGCGGGTTTTTCAGGCGTTTCGCCACGCGCGTTGCAATCCTCAATCATGAAGTCAATTGCCGCCTCGAAGTCGGTGCGCAAATCGGCGACGGTTTCACCGTGAAAGCCAATGATGGCCTTCACCCCCAGAACGCGCCCGACAAAAATATTGTCGCGCTCGTCAAATTCGATACGAGCCGTGTAATCTTTGTAAGTCATGGTGTTCATGGCGTAATCTCCAGTTTGGTCAGGAATTCGCGCACCTGCTCGACCTGGTATTTTTTGGCCTCCTTGCCGGGATGTGGGCGGTGCGCATGCCATTCCACTCCATGCAAGCTAAATTTCACCCGAGAACCTTCCCTTTCAGTCTTTTCCACGCCCAACGTGATTAGCAGGGCTTCAATCTCGCCAAAGGCGATGGATGCCCGTGTCGGCAAGGTAAAGATGGCTTGCAAGGTTTTGGTGTGTTTGGTTTTCATGGAGCAAACGCTACCAGTATTCTATCTACAATTGCAAGCAGTTTTCGCAAGCACACTTGACAACTGCTTTATCACGGCCTACGATCTACCCATCCTTGCAACAGGCAAGGGCGGGCTTAGCATCCCGTCAGCAATAGGCGCACCCAGCGCCCTCCATTCAGGAATCCGGTGCTTTTTTTACGCCCAAATTCCAGCTTTTCCTATGGTGGGGTGCGCGGGGGCATCTTCGGATGCGCCGGTTCCTATTGCCCGGTATGCTAACCCCGCGCACTCCGCCACCAATTCGTTTAGCATCGAACGTGGCGGTTCCCAATTTTGCAATAGGAGCCACACCATGACTACCCCTGCCCAAAATCCGCCCAACGGGCTATCTCCGTTTGAATTCCAATCCCATCAACCCCATTCACTTCGCGCGATTGCCGATGAACACGGCGAACCGTGGTTCATCGCCAAGGATGTCGCAACGATTCTTGATTATTCGGACGCCCACAAAATGTGTTTGCACCTGGACGATGCCCAAAAGCAAGTCCGCCAAATCGGCGGGTTTGGCCCACGAGGCGTGATTACCATCAACGAACCCGGCCTGTCCATGGCGATCACCAACAGCCACAAACCGGAGGCCGAGGCCGAGGCGTTCGCAACGTGGGTCTGCAACGAGGTGCTGCCCTCGTTCCGCTTGCCTCAGCCGCCCGTCAACGAGTCAGGCGCAACCGACTCTGTTCAAGTTAAACCCGTTGTCATTTTGCATGACGGAAAGGCCATCACCACCTCCCAAGCCGTCGCCGGGTATTTCGGCAAAGAACATAAAAACGTCCTGCGGTCCATCGAAAACATAAAAGCCGATTTGCCCGAAGATTTTAACCGGCTCAATTTTGAGCCGGTTGAATTTTTCGATGCCAAGGGCGAGAAACGTCCCGCCTACGAACTCACCCGCGATGCCTTCACGCTGCTGGCGATGGGCTTCACCGGCAAAACCGCCTTGGCGTTCAAGCTGGCCTACATCCAAGCCTTCAATCGCATGGAAATGGAATTGCTGGACACGCGCCGACCGCTGCCCCAAGACCCCGCGCCAGTGCTTCCGCCCCCGGCCAAAGAACCCGGCGTGACCCGGCTACTGGTGACGATGCGCGAAGGGCAGCAGCCGACCACCGAGACGCTGAGTCCCAACAAGCACGTCCTCAGCCTGAACGACTTCACCGAACTGGCCCGGAAGACGGGTTTCCTGGTCATTTCCAAGGAGGAACTCAACCGGCTGTTCGGCAATGGCAATGAAGGTTAAAGAGGTGAACGCCATGAAAAAAATGATTACCGGGCCGGTTTTGCCAGTGAAGGAACCGACCGAAAATATTGGCGACTTTGTCTGCATCAATTCATGGGCAGGCCGTACAGAAAAGCCATGTCGAATTGTCGGAGAGACACCAACTCGATTCAAGATCGAGGTTGATGTTGAAACATGGTTGCCAAACGGATGGTTGCAACCGGGGCAGCAACGCCTTGTGCCGAAAACGTCGGTCAGACGAATCCATGAAAGTTCATAGCGAAACCATAGACGGCATTGATGTCGTCATATTAAAAGGCCGACTGGTTTCCGCCGACACACAACGGGTGCGCGTGGCGATGCTCCAGGTTGTTGAAGAAGGCCATGCCATGCTGGTTGTTGATATTAGCCAGGTTACCTTTATAGATTCCAGCGGCCTTTCAGTGTTGCTTTCAGTATTCAAGGCCGTGCGCAAAAGGGGCGGCGAGATGAACTTGTTTGGCATGACTGAACAAATACGGCATCTTTTGGAATTGACAAGGGTTGAGCAAGTATTAGCCAGTTATGCCGATAGGCAGTCTGCCATAGAAGCCTTGCGAGAGTTAAAGCGGTGAACGCCATGAAGATAAAACAACTTTCTATTGCCGCCTAACTTGCCGATGAAGCAGCCGACCGCAAAGCAGCGGGAAATACTTTCACTTGCCGACCAAGGATTGCCCATTACCGATATAGCCGAGAAACTTGGCCTGTCAAGAACCAGTGTGCGCTTGCAAATTCTGCGGATTCGGAAAAAAGTAAAGCGCGGGGATTTTACCCCCGCGCTGTTACCCATCGAAATTGTTGCCGGTGGCCACGCCCCACCCTAAATGTTGTTGAATTAAGGTTTTCCCCGTCGTTCCGGCATGGATTGCCGGAACCCAGTCGCCATGGAAGGCAAGCCAGATTCACTTCCCTGTGTTCTGGATACCGGCAATCCATGCCGGTATGACGGCTTAACTCAACAGTATTACGCCCCACCCTAGAGAACCTCCAAAAACCCAGCACTTCGACAAACTCAGTGCGAACGGCATTTAAAACTCTAGAACCCCCTCCAAACCACAACCAAGGCGGCCGCCAGGGTGATGATGGAGGAAGCTATGTTCAGTGCCGCCATCAGCCAGGCGCGGTTCTTCTGGTTCCTCACCTGATCCAGTGCCAAAGAAAGTTCATGCTGTAAAGCATTGGCCGCTACCGTCGCGCCGCTTGCCATGGTTTGTTCCATGGCCTTGTGAGTTTCAGCCAGTGCGATATTCAAAAAACGCTCCGCCCTGGCTGTCGAATCGTCGGCCCAGCGTTTCGATATTGCCTCCAAGTGTTCCCTTTGCCTCCCCAGCAATTCTTGCGTGGCCGCTTCGTTGGCCCGCATCAACTCCTCGTTGACAGTCAGCAGAATCAAAATTGGATCGTCGCGGCCAACGGCCACCCCGTGTTTCAGCGCGATGGTTTTAATCAGGTTGTCCCGAAAACTGTCACTGTCGCTGTTCCAAGCCATTTCACAACACCGCCGCGTTTTCCATCTGGCCGAAAAGCGTCCGTTGAATGATTTTCAACCGTTGCCTGGTCATGATGGTCAGCGCCGGGTCGTTAATGGATTCGTCGAATGTCAACCGGGCCTGCAATAAATCAGACAAATCCTGCCCGAAGGTTTCCGGCTTCAACGTTGGAATGGTCACAATGGCGGACACCCTATCTTTGTTTTCAAGGTAAGGATTCAGTTTTTCAAAACTTCGCCCTTCGTGTTCGACGATGCCCCAATACGGATTCAGCCAGACGACAAACAAAGTTGGTGACTCAAATTGCTTGGCAAGGTTGACAAAGCCAGCAAGGGTGTCTTTCATTGCTTGCCCGCCAGTGACCACCGTATGAATGACAAGCTCATACCCCATCCCTTGGAGTAAAACAGGCACTTGATTGTTAATGAGGTAGTGCGAAAGAGGCACAAAGGTAGCCGCACCGTTGTCGATTACCACGTCATCAATCTCTGTTTCAGACAGCCATTCGATCAAAAGATCAAATTTCCTTGGGTTGATCTCGTCCCCTTCCATAATATCCAATCGCCGGACATTTAAAGATTTGTAACCGTGAAAGGTTGAGTTTACCGGGTCGGTGTCAATGCACAGTGGCGTTTGCCCCTTCGAATGTTTGTATTGGGCAATCGCCGAACTGATGAAGGACTTTCCGACACCGCCTTTACCTTGTAGCAACATATGAATTTTCATAGCAATCCTCGTTTTTTAAAATGTAAACAGTAAATCAGATTTTGCTCATGTCGATTATATTTGGATCATATTTAAAACCTTTTATGACGTTTGAATCATTGGTATTTGCGGGTTGAGTAACAGCAGAAGCCTGCTGAACTGGTTTGGTGGAAGGCTTTTCCGAAGCCTTCTCAACTTCCTTATTGGAAGGTCTGTCCTGATTATTAAGCTTTGTATCTTTTGGCGATGACAATGGGCTAGTTTGACTTGGAATGTCGGTAATGGAATGTAATGGTTTTTTGTCTTTGTGAAAAATAAGCTTATTGACATAGACCGTAAAAGTTGGGTAGCTGAAAGAGATTTTGCCCTGATTGTGAAGGGTCTCCCAAATCTGCATAATCTTCCAGCCGTCGTTAATTGCTACGATGATTTCTTCGCGCAAAGCCAGGAAAGCAACCCGATGGATATTCTGTGGTCGCTGCTTCTTCACAATCCCTGCGGGGCCAGACGGCTACCGCCGTCAAGAGCAGTCAAACGCCAAGAGAACATATTTGGAGATACATTAGAATGCCCGAGCAACATACCAATGGCGTTGCCAATACAAACTCACTAGAAAACAGTAATGGCGAGACAGTCAAGACCGAAACCAGAAAAGGTAACACGCCACTGAAAGTATGGGTTACGCCCGATGAAAAGAAAATCATCTAGGCGCAGGCCAAAGCATGCGGCATGAGTACCTCGGCATTCCTGCGTCAAGTCGGTATTGGAATGCCGATTAAATGTGTGCTCGATCAAAGAAGCATTGCCGACTTGGCAAAGGTCAATGCCGACCAGGGCAGGCTGGGCGGATTGCTCAAGCTGTGGCTCACTAACGATAAGAAACTAAACCCGCACAACCGGGCCAAGCTTACCGCCAATATCATCAAACTGCTTAATGAAATAAAAAAACTCCAAACCTTGTTATATGAAAAGGCGACCAGCATTTAAAAAGATGCTGTCATGATTGCTAAACGTGTGGCAATTAACAGCAACCGGAAAAGCAACTTTGCCGGGTTGGTGGAATATATGGTTGACACCAAGAATAAGAATGAACGTGTCGAAGCGGTGAGGATAAGCAATTGCCACTCGGATAACCCACAATGGGCCTCTCAGGAAGCGATGGCGACACAGGCGTTGAACACAAGGGCAAAGACCGACAAATCCTATCATTTAATCCTCTCGTTCAGGGCTGGTGAATCGCCTTCAAAAGAGGTATTGAACGCAATAGAAGACCGTATTTGTGATGGCCTAGGTTACACAGGACACCAACGGGTCAGTGCGGTTCATAACGACACGGATAATTTACATATCCATATCGCCATTAATAAGATACACCCTGAAAGGCATACAATACACGAACCATATTACGATAAAAAAGCGTTGGGCGATTTATGCGAAAAGCTGGAAGTTGAATATGGGCTAGAGAGGGACAATCACAAGACACGTCAAAATGAGGCATCATGGACCAAGGCCAACGACATGGAACGGTTAGCCGGGGTGGAAAGTTTGACGGGTTGGATTAAGCGGGAATGCCTTGATTCTTTGAAGCATTCAAAATCATGTGACGAGGTACATAAGGTATTGGCGGAAAACGGCTTGGTATTGCAAGTGCGCGGCAACGGTCTGGTGATAACCAATCAAGACGGTATCGCAGTCAAAGCCAGCTCCATCGCCCGCGAACTTTCACGCGCAGGGCTTGAAGCCCGCTTGGGTCCGTTTGACCGGTCAGGGCAAAGCCCCGCACAAACCGCTTCGGCCAAACAATACGCCAAGCAACCCGTCAGACAACGCATCGACACGACCGAGCTTTACGCCAAGTACAAGGCCGAGCAAAACACCATCGCCAGCTTGCGGACAGTTGAACTGGCACAGGCCCGCGACCGGAAAAACCGCCAGATCGAAGCGGCGAAAAGCGCCGGACGGGTGAAACGCTCAACCATCAAGCTGATGGGCGGGGGCTTTGGCAAGAAATTACTGTATGGCCTGTCCAGCCGGTCGATGAAAGGCGAATTCGAGCGGATCAACGAGCAATACCGCAGGGAACGCCAAGACATCAACGACCGTTTGGGGAAACGCCAGACGTGGGTTGACTGGCTGAACCTCAAGGCGACCGGCGGCGACAAGGAGGCACTGGCGGCACTTCGCGCCCGCCCGAATGCTGGCCAGCCATTCACCGGCAGCACCTTGAACGGAAAAAAAGGGGGGAAGGAAGTGTTGGGAGCGGGCAGGCCGGATGGCATCACCAAGCAAGGCACCCTTATTTACCGCGTGGGCAAGACCGCCATCCGAGACGACGGCGACCGGTTCAAAGTGTCTAGCGGGGCGACACAGGACGGCATCGAAGCCGCTTTGCGCATGGCCATGCAACGCTATGGGGACAGGCTCACGGTCAACGGGACCGCAGCGTTTAAAGAACAAGTCGCCAGGGCGGCGGTGGCCGCCAGACTCTCCATCACCTTTGACGACGCGGCCCTTGAATCGCGCCGCAAAACATTACTGACTGACAGCATGAAGGGGAAAGCGAATGACAACGACACTGAACGAGGAAGAACAGATAGCCGCCGACATGGCGGCGCTGGACCAGACCGGGCAGGAACCGGACCAATCCGAGGACTGGCAGGACTCGCTGGCGGACCCGGAGCCACCGGAGGAGACACCCGGAAGCCCGACATTGGGCGGGTTGGCAGAAAGCCGCCGCCCGAAATGAGACTGAGCATTCTTTTTGATGGACAATTTTCAAGCTAATTGAGGGTTGATTGGGGTGAGTCCGGACATGGCTGGTCTATGACTGGGTATTGGCAGAGTTCCGTCTGCCTTTTTGTCAGCCGCCGTCATTTAATGTGGAAACGGTTGCCGGAGGTGTTTAGCGAGTTGCCCCGGCAACAGTGGGTTGTGCCTGACTGACGAAGTTCGCTCAGAAAGGCGGGTCGGTTTC
>QJPH01000182.1 GCA_003242955.1 Candidatus Methylumidiphilus alinenensis | reverse complement strand
ACTGCTTTCTGGCCCGTTGTCCGATTTCAACTGTATCTTGTCAATGCTTTGCTGTTTTTCCGGCGGCAGGCTCTTCCACCAACCATCAAGCGTATCCGCAATGAAGTCACTCGTCTTATGGGAGCAGCCCATGTTGATGTACAGATCGCCGGAGTCTTCCTCCACTATGCCGCACGGCGTATGGCTCCCTTGGGTGGCGAAATCGTGGTCGCAGGCTTTGTTGTCGCCACGGCTTAAGGTGATATCCAATAAAGAACATCCCATCCAAAGGCCAAGCTGGGGCTTGGCGCTCCTAGAAGGAACGCCAAGCCCCAGCTTGGCAAGGTGATTTGCGGAGGAATTGTTCGTGATTTTCGTGGACAATTCATTTCGGTTTTGGTGGATTCATTATTGGAAATCACCTAACCGCTTTGGGTAGCAGCCAATTTCGGTATTTGGGTTGCCAACGCCCGCCCAAAGGCTTGACGATGGATTTGATGATAGTGTTGACTTCTGGATGATAGGGAGACCAAACCGCCACACCAAAAGATAGATCGGTGACACGCACGATCATACCGTGGAGGCGGAAATCAGTTTTGACAGGCTCAACGCCAGATGCGGAAGAACTCGAAGAGGCTACCTTCAAAGCTTGCATCAATGCCGCTTCGTAGGCTTTTGCGTTAGCCTTGGCTTCAAGTTTGGCTCGTCCGGGCCAATGAATCCAAGTCTTTTTCTCTGTTCCATGGATCACTACCGCCGCCAACGAGTCCCAATTCCAGCTTTCCTGGGTTGTCGGGTCCAATTGTATTTCAATGGCGGACCAGTCCAGAGAACGGATTGCCCCGCATTTTTCTTCATCAACGAAATGAGGCTTGGCAAACAGAACAAAAACACCCGCAATCCAACCCGCGTGGCACTTCCTCAACACAAACCACCCGGTTTTTCTGGTTTAGCGCGAACGACTGTACTAAACTTTGCGCATTCATGGTATTTAGCTCCTGTATTAAATAAAGATTAGTAATGGAAACCGTTGAAAATTCTAGTCATCCCACAGAATCAAAACAGACCTTAACCGGTTTAAAAACCGGTTTATCACCAACAGAATTTGAGCAACTGATTGAAAAAGAAGTATTTACTTGGGTGGAAAAGGACGAGCAACAAGGAGTCTTGCTGATGGCATGGTGCCAACTCGTACAAGCCAAACAGGAGCAAGCAGAGGAAGGTTTTACCCCAAAGGAAATCTCGGATGCGATGAACAGACTGTACGGGCCAGCAAAACCTTGGCCCAAGAAAGATAGCGAGGATATACCTAAAGAAGTTCGCCTTCTCTGGAATAGGCTTGAAAAGCTTTGGGAGAAGAAAAAAACTGGGTTGGAACAATCTTTATCCAAACATGGGTATATGGTCAATCCAACTATTGGACCAAATAACCAAGGCTCAGGTGGTCGAGGCAAAACCAACAGATATTGGATTCGCGCCGAACCAATAAGCGATGAAGACGCTGCCAAGATTGTAAGTTACAAGGCTCCTGAAGGTGGACTTAGCTACATCTGCGAGGACATTGAAGATGCCGGTTGGTTATCACGGATATTCACAAAAGGCTATAAAATGGAAGGGTGGAGACGATGGATGTTTATTGCAACATTCATTACATACAGCATTTTTAATATCAACCAGTTACTTGTAAGTACTCTTCGGCATGATTGATATACCCAATTACATCATCCTCAGTAATTGTTGCGATAGCGTTTCCGATGGCATCAAAAAGTGTTTCCTCCGTCCTATGCTTGCATTTTCTGATATAGTGTTTGATCTTTGAAAACGCCTCTTCAATTGGATTAAGCTCGGGCGAATAGGCTGGCAGGAAGGCAAACGACACATTGTGATCTTCCAGAAACCGTTTCACGGCCTTGGCGCAATGCACCGGGTGGTTGTCCATTATCAAGAGTTTGCCGCCGACAAGGAGAGCCAGCACATACACATCCAAATAGGCGATGAACCGCTTGGCTGTGAGTGTGCCGAAATACAGGCACTCCGCCTCGATGCCATGCTCGGTCAGCACCGCCGCCGTGCTGATGGTCTGGCCGGGCGCGGTGGGCTTTTCGTCGTTGACGCGCTCGCCCTTGGGGGATCGGCCATAGCCCAGGCTCAGGTTCAGGGAACTTCCCGTTTCATCAAGGTAGATGCTGTCTTCGGGTGCTACCCCTTCCAACTGGCAGGCGTAGCTGACTTTGATGCCTTCAGCCCCTTCGTCGTTCTTCTTCGGGTCGTGGAAGGTCTTTTTTTTATAGCTGAGGCCCATGCGCTTGAGCGTGAGATGCATCGTGGCCACGCCGACGCGGACCCCATAGGCTTGCCAGTAAAGCTCGCAGAGCCGTTCCAGCGTCAAGTCCACTTCCTCCAAGAGGAGTGCTTTCAAGTACAGTTCCCCTTCGGGCGAAACGGCATGGGCGTGGACGGGCTTGCTGGGGCGGGGTTCTATGCCGCCGGTTTCGTAGAACAGCTTCTTGATCTGTTGGACAGTGTTCGGGCTGACATGGAATGCCCGTGCGGTTTGACGAACCGAGTGGTTCAACGCGTAATTCAAAATCCGCTGTCGTAGGTCTTTGGAAAGTGCGTTCATGTCAGTCTCCCAAATTTAAGCTGTGTGGTCGGGTTAACGTGCCATTAGAATACGCCCCACCCGCCCATTGAAATCCTTGAACGGGTGTATCCACTGGAAGCGCCAGTCTACCCAAGCCAACAAGTTGGCAATGGATTCCAGCCCGGAAACATGGCGCATTCGTTCCGCCAAGTCTAGGCAAAGATTGCTGACATGAATTGGCACATTGAAGCCCTGCGGTGGTAGGTGAGTTCCTACCTGAACATCCGTGTGGCGAAAACTCCCTGCCCAATCGGGGAACAATTCACCGGCAATGCGTTGGTGGATGCCACGAATCCACTCCGGGTTGATCATGATGTCTTCTGGCGCACCATCCAGCAAAGCATCAAGGCAGCGGGCTATGTTCACTGCCAAACGCTCGGCAACAACACTGTACGGCAATGGGCCGTTTGTTGTGTTCAGTTCTCGGGTTGCGTCTTGAGGCTGGGTTGTTTGAGCAATTGCGCCAGACGTTCCGGGTTGACCGGCTCGTTCTCCATCGCCATCGAGTGGAGGGTGAACGCCAGAATCTCCTTGCGATAGGCTTCCCGTCGGCTGTCCGGGTCGCTGTGGCTGGCCCGCCATTGCATGAGACGCATTTCCGCCTGTTGAATCTGTTGTGGTGTCATTAATATGCTCCGTAGGGTTGGTATTAGGAGGTATCGAGTTCATGCTTGCCCGCCGCATCCAATCCGCTCAAACATTTTCTTCAAATAACCCGGCCCCCCATCAGACATAAACAACACGTTTCGGCTTTCCAAGTCTGCTTGCTCGCAAGAAACATTAGCCGGATTAGACAAGCTTGAAAACGGTGTCACTGAAACAATAAAGGCATTTAGGGTTAGTTTCGGATCGCCTAGCTTTTCTTGGATCACTTTCACTTCCTTGTAAAGCCCAAGCTTGGGGTCATTCAGGTTCATCTGGCGTAGCCCCTTCGGGTCAACAAAACTCAGCCACTGCCAGCCAGTTTCATCGTCCACCAACCAGAGCAAATAATCTGGATAGAAATTGCCAGCCAAGGCAAAGCCTAGCCCTTTGGCTTTGGTGTCGGCGTTGCGTAACAGGTAAAGGCTGTGCTTGCCGATTATTTTCTTGCCCATCGGCGATTGATGGAAGGCTTCAAGGTCGCGCACAAACTGCACTTCGCCGGGGGCATCAAATGCCAATGGGCGCATTTTCAATGGCACAGTGCCTTCTGGAAAATACAGCAAGGGATAATAAAGATGGCGGTCAAAGCAAATGGCGACCATCTGGCCGGCATTCCACTGGTTGGCCTCGCCGATCTTGCCCGCCGTCACCAATGACTGAAGAGCTTTGATTCTTTTCTCGTATTCTTCCCCGTCTGCATCGTTGTCGATGTCAAAGTGATACTTCTTGAGCAAGCCATCATCGTCTTCCCGCACGTTAAGAATCTCGTAGAACTGGCCTTCGTAAGCCGTTTTCAGCGATTTGTAAAAGCGGTCGGTATAGTCTTGCAGCAAACGGATGAGAATGTCTTCTTGTTTGCGGATGTCGGCAATGGTGCGAATGCCTAGCTCGGTCTGCGGGATATAGAGCGTGTACCAATCATTGTGCTTTAGGCAGAAGTCCAGCAAACGCGAACGCTCTAGCCGCAAATTGCTCCAACTGCGGAGTTGCTTGAATTCCTGCACCGCCAAATAGATGCGGTCGAAATCAAACAGCGACATGGTTTCGCTGGCAATCTTGCCTTGATTGCGGCTATTGGCAACCGGCGTGGCACTGGCCTTGTCCTGGGTGCTCATGGCTTCTATTTTTGGATATAAATCCAGTTCGATATGCGCCGGTTTGATCTTGCCTGTAAATTCTGTAGGAATCTCGTACAGCCAAGGGAAGTTGTTGCGCTTGAATCCCTTGGTCTGGTTATCCTTGTAGCCGTCTTTAAGCGCCAGCGTTTTGAGTTTGCCTTCCGGCAAATTGATGTGCGTATCAAAATTCAATTGGATCATTTCATCGGGTGGGGTAACGCCCTCTTCTTTCAGGTACTCCTTGAAAGTAGCCATGTAGCCCGCATTCACCCCGAATATATTGAGCGTTTCCAGCCGTTCCAAATGCACATCCCTAGGCCGCTGGCTGGGTGTGCTGCGTTTGAGCGAATAGTCCTTACCCTTCAACCGCACTCCACGCCCGAATAACTGGATGATTTGCGAACCTTCGCCTTTGCCCATGTTGAGCAAGCCCATCGTGGAAACCCGCCAACTGCTCCAGCCTTCGGTAAATTTGCGCGAACCAATCAACACATGCAGGCGGCTGTCTTGGTCGTTTAACGTACCGAACAGCGATCTGCCAAAATCATCCGCCTCGGTGTCAAACAGGCTTGAATTCTCAGGTTTATCCGCCTCTCTGAAAAAACCGGCATCATCGCCGATGTTAATCAGCCCGAACGGTTCGGCATCGCCTACACGCAGAGCCAACTCGCCCTTGCTGCTTTTCAGATTGACGACTTTCAACCGTTGCTTGGCCTCGGCATTGAATAGCCTTTTGATAATGCCGATATAAACCTCCTCGGCGCTGAATTGCAGCAAGGGTGTAAATCGGCCTTGGAAAATATTGTTGCCTTTGGCATCCAGCAAGCGGGCGGTATTGCCTAGCAAATCGTTTAACCATCGTTTGGTTTTGGCCTCGTCGTTTAAAAATCCCGCCAAAAAGCGCAGCACATTCAGAATGTCGGAATCTTCGCCAGCCACCGTATTGCCGACAAACACCCACAACGGTTTTTCAATATTGAAGACGGCCAGCTTGTCGCGGTGTGTGTTCCATAGGTACTGCTGCTGATAAAAGCTCAATAGACAAGCGGTAAAATACTGGTGGGCAATATCGGCTTTGTCGTAGTCCTCGTCCTTAAGATTAAGGATCAACGATTCCTTGCCGTAGCCGTCCTCATAGAAAAACTTATAGGAATAATCGAACAGGATGCTTTTGGCGTAAGTTTCCCGTGTCGCCATCGTGCGCGCCCTGCGCTTCTCGGCGTTGATCAGCGTCAATTGCTGCTTTTGGGCCTCGTTCAGTTTTCTCAGATTGGTGGTGTCAAACAGTAGCTTCGCCTTCTTCTTGCGAATGTCTTCTTCCGCCTTGCTCACGGTCAAGCCCTTTGCCACAGCTTGCCCGAAGGTGGCTGAATACTCAAAGGCAAAACCTCCGTGAACCAAGGTTTCGCGGCGGCTCATCCAAGCCCCCGCTGCGGTTCCCGTGCCGCGATGCCCCTCGTCCACCAGGACTAGGTTATTGCCTTCAAAGGCTTCCACCGCCACCGTCTTGTCGCCCATGTCATCGCCCAATTTGTTGATGTCGATGATCTCGATTGCGCCTTTGAAGAGGGTGCTGATTTTTTTGTCGAACAGATGGCAAAAGTCAAAACCGGACAGCTTTAACTCTTCCAAGTGCTGCCGCGACAAGCCTTCATTGGGTGTCAATAAAATAATCTTGTCGGGATAAGTGTCTTTGTTGCCGTTTTGATAATAATGCAGGTATTGGCGGATGTTGACATGCAACAACAGCGTTTTGCCGCTGCCGGTGGCGTTCCAGAAAGCCAGTTTATTCAGTTCGTCCGCATCAAAACGCTGAAAATGATGTTCGGCTTCTTGTGATTGGTTGTAAGTTTCCAGCGATTGATTCAAACCGTCCAACAAGTGCTGACGCCGGTTGAAATACCAATCCAGATAGATTTCGGTAAACAGTAGCGAGAGCCACTGGAAGTACTTCATATTGAGTACCGTGCCTTCCAGCTTGTTGCGTTTTTCGGTGATGGCGTTCCAGTGCCGCACAATGTTCAAATCGTAGCGGCGTATATCGTGCTGGCTGATGAGGTCAGGCTCAAACAGATCGTGCGCAAGCGCATGGAAGAAA
The DNA here is from genome assembly GCA_003242955.1 of Candidatus Methylumidiphilus alinenensis. Taxonomy (GTDB): domain Bacteria; phylum Pseudomonadota; class Gammaproteobacteria; order Methylococcales; family Methylococcaceae; genus Methylumidiphilus; species Methylumidiphilus alinenensis. The sequence continues at coordinate 4,811 of QJPH01000182.1, read as the reverse complement.
CCGGTCTGGCCGTCATCGTCTATGCCCTCGTGCCGGTCTTCGCCCAGGCGCTTTTTTAAAGCAGTGATGCTGCCGCCATTGAAAAAACTCATCATCCAATGGTTGAGCACTAACTCCTGATGGAAGCTGCGTTTTGCATTTTTAGCCATCGACTTGCCCATCCTGATTACGCTTATTTTTACCCTTGGGCTGGGTGCCGGTAAGCAGTTTGGCTGCGGCTTCTAATTGCGCGAACTGGTCATTTTCCCCAATCGCCTCTTTTTGCGCCCGACGCTGTGCGGCAAACAATTCGTATTCGGCAATAATTTCGGCGGCGGTCATCCCGGTGACGGCAAAATGCAGCTTGTTGTCACATACCCCTCCTAAAATTCGATTCTTTTTTGCTGATTTTTTTAAGGCGCCTGGTGGCGGACCGGGAACCGCACGACTGCAATGCCTGCCTTTGCTTGTGATATCTTGCCCGCGTTTTCTCGACCGGCCCGCCGTCGAAACATTCCCCGTCGGAGTCGCTGGCAATCCTGACAATGCCAAGGTCCACCCCGATGAAGCCGGCTGGCTCGATGGCGGGCGCCGCCGGCGTGTCGACGACAAGGAGGAGGTAAAACACCCCGTCCCTAAGCACCAGGTCGGCTTGCCCGTGGGCTCGGCCGAACTGGACTTTCTGGTATTCGCCCATTTGCATGGGGATGGTCATCCTGCCTTCGACCGTCAGGATGCTGGCCTTTTCCAAACCCTTAAAGCTAAGCACGCGCTGGTCGTAGGCAATCGCCCCGTCGGGCTTGAACGAGCACTGGATGGACGTGTCCCGCCTGTATGCGCCGACCACTTTATGGACGGCAAGTATGGCCATCTGGGCGGACAGGCCGAACTGCGCCCTAACCGCGTGGTATGTGAGTTTTTGCAGTGCGAACTTGGAAACGCACTTCTCGCGGTGCGCAACCTCGGCGATGAAGCAGCACGCATCGTTAAACACCTTCATGGTGTCCAACAGCGCGGCGTGCTGGGTTCCGTCTGGGATGAGCTTTATCTGCAACGTGATTTTCATATTGAGCATTTTACTCAATAGGCAGGCAATATGAAAACCATTTTTTTACAGACAAGCAAAGCTTGCCCCGCTATCCCTCCCCGCCCTGAAGGGCGGGGATTCTCGCGGAGTTGTTTTGAATCGTGCTGAAAAACCGCGTGGTGTCCGGCAAAGAAGGTTCGTAATCGGCTGCCAATGCGAAAATCTCACGCACCCGCAAATACATGCGCCGCTCACTGGCGCGGATGTCGCGGACACGCGCCAGCATTTCGTCAAAATAATCCGGCACATTGGAACCGGCCACGGGTGGATTTTTCAAGCGTTCATCATCCATGACAAAACCTTTGACGATGTATTCTTTAAGTTGCGCAGTTGCCCAGATGCGGAAGCGCGTGGCAATCAGGCTTTTTACCCGATAGCCAACCGAGATCACCATATCTAGGTTGTAATACTCAATCTGCCGTTGCACATCACGGGTTCCCTCGCGTTGAACTGTCAAATAATTTTTGACAGTTGCATCTAAGGTAAGCTCGCCTTCTTCATAAATACTACGGATATGGTGACTGATATTTTGCTTGGACGTTTGAAACAACTCAGCCATTTGCTGTTGCGTGAGCCATAAAGTTTCATCTTCAAGGCGGGCTTGCACACGCACACGGCCATCATCGGTTTGGTAAAAGACAATCTCGCCAGCCATTACACACCCTCCGTGGTGAACATGCGGCTTAAAAATTCCGCTTCGATCTGGCGGATTTTCAGGGTTTTGGTGATGCCGCCTTCGCTCTCAAGGCTAGTGAACATCGCCGGGATGTTGTGGTCGCCATTGATGTAAACCACATCGAACTCGCTGTCAGCCGGGTTGATGGCGAGCTTGTCGCACAAGCGGTTCAAGCGTTCGTAATCCACCCGTTCCACATCGCGCCACAATACCAAGGTTTTTTCACCCGTGGGCAGAGAACCCGTGACCAACACAAAGCCCTGTTCCATCTGCATGTCGAACTGCTTGACGCGCAAACCGATCAGGTAATTAAAGGTTTCCACCAGGTCTATGCTGCGCTCTTCATAAGCCCCCGCCGAATCCACGGTGACTTTCAGCTTGCAATCAAACGGTTTGTTGAAATGTTCCACCGATAGCAGCGAACCACGGCTTTCGATGTCCAGCAGATAGTGCAACAAATAATCTTCTTGGGCTGACTGCGGCAAGTCGTCGAGCAAGTGTTGTTGTGCTTGGGATCGGCGTAGTTGCAGATTGTTTAGCGTGTCTTCGTAGCTTTCAATTTGGAGAACTTTGAAGGCATGGGAAATGCCGGTATGCGGGGCAGTGGCTTTGCCGTCTTTCCATTCTGCTGAATAAACGACTTTCTGAATGCGGGGTTTTAAGACGGAATCAAAGTATTCACCTTGCTCAACGAGGATATACTTCCTATACCCTTTGTCTTGACGGTTTAGATTGATGACAGCGTGGGCGGTTGTACCGGAACCGGCGAAGTAATCAAGAACGAGAGTCTTCTGATTTGATGCGCCTGCTATATAAATAGAATCGACTACAGCATGGATCGATTTTGGATAGGAGAACGGGCTTGCTCCAAAAAGGTTTTTGAGCAAGGCAGTACCATGCTCGGTAGCGGAATGTTTTGCGTCAAACCACGATGAGACCGAAACAACTCCATTTTGATTTGGCCGTCTCTTGTAGTAAATATAGTCCTTACCCGATCTATCCTTCCTAACAGCTAGAGAAGAATTAGATTTCATAACAGTCTTCCATTCCCACCGCCATGTCTTCTGTACCCCATCATCGTTGTCTGGATAGACAACTTGCTCTCCCTCGGCTGGCTGTTCCTCAATTACCCACAATTCATCAATTTCATTCCACATCATTTGTGGAACGCTAATTTTGTCACCCTTGATGTAGATTGGATAGTATAGCCCCCGTCTGGCATTTCGATCAGAATTTGAACCCTCCCGTCTAAGATTACGCCACTCGAAAGCACCGTCTTCATCAACTTGATTGAAGCGAGCCATCTGTTCAGAGGTTGGTGGTAGGCGTCCGATTACGGATATTTCTGAATGACCAGCAAATAATAAGTATTCATGAGAAACTGCGTACCCGGCTTGAGTCGGGCGACCCGATGGGTTTGAGCGAACACATATTGTACCCAACAGGTTTCCCATGAAGCTTTCTGAAAGAAGAAAACTCAATTCTTTTTGTTGTGCGTCATCAATGGCGGCGACGAGTACACCATCATCAGTCATAAGCTGTCGAGTTATTTGCAGGCGACCTTGAATCAACGAAACCCAACTTGATGACTTATAGCCATTTTTATAGCAGATGGCACTAGCATCCGTATTGTAAGGCGGGTCAATATAAACGCACTTCACCTGCTCCCTATATCGTTCCTGTAACAGATTCAACGCCTGAAAATTGTCCCCATGTATTAGCAATCCATCAAGGCTTTCATCCAGATGATCCAACGTTGCCAGCAGCGTGTGCTTGAAGGTGGCATCAAATAGGGCAGTGTCCACCATCAGGTAAGGGTGTTCTTTAAGATATTCGACGCTGCCCGCTTTGGTCTGGTTGAGCAAATCGGTTTTGCCATTTAGCATCCCTAGGCTACCCCACTGCTCCCATTGCTGTTGGTTCGCGGCAACCAAGGGGTAAAGGCTTTCCGGCACACGGTCGAGCGTCACACAATAATGCGTAGCCACGACGAACTTCTTTTTCAGCCACAACTTTTTCTGGAAGTCTTCCAGTTGCGCCAAGAAGGCAATCAAATCCAGCGCAATCGAGCGCAGGGTTTGTATCATCCGCAGCTTGTGTTCGATGTCGGCAAAGGTTTCGGCATACTGCAAGTCATCCAGATTCATCACTTCGTTTTTGATGTAAAAATCCAGTTCACGGCGCAGGAAGCCGCCCAAATCCTTATGGATGAAATAATCCGCCGAATTTTTGGCGGTGTAGTTGGCCAGGCATTTTTCCAGTAGGGTGCGTTGCGGGTTTTTCTCGGTGGGTTCGCGTCGCCCTAAGTCCAGCCAACGGGCTTTTACAATAGGGTGGTTCAGAACGGCTTTGACGGCCTGAGCCACCAATTCATCCTGCTTGCTGCCTTTCGGCATAGCTTTGTATTCAAAGCGCAGCACCAGTTCGCCATTCTCTTCCGCCACGGGTTCTTGGGGTTGTTCGTATTCGTCGCCATCGTCATCAATCAAGGTGCGGGTGTGCTGTTCGATCAGCACAAAGCGGCGTTCCTTGTCGTTGTCCTTGCGGTTGTCTTTGGCGGTGTCTGCCTGAACTAAGCGGAAGCGCACACTGCGGCCATCGTCCAGCTTGAAAGCGTAATTGGAAAAATTCTCCCCACTTTTGGTGTAATACTGGTCTTTGTTGGCCCAATGCAGCACGACTTCTTCACCGGCGTAGGGTAGGCAATAGGTGTCACCCTTGTAGCGGCGTTGGCTGATAAAGTCGCCTTTGTCGTAGTAACGGGAGAAGAACGTCAACAGATGAGTGAAAACCGCGTTTTCGTGTTCCGCCGCCACGATGCCAAAGCGGGCCAGCTTTTGCTTGATCTCCGCTATTTTGGGTACGCTATCCGGGTCCATGCCAGAGGCTTTGACTTTGCCACCCGCAGAACGTGTGGCGGTCATTGACCGATTATTGTCCAGTCTGGATTCGGCGCGATATTGTGCTTCTTTCTCTTTCAGTTCTTTGTGTAGACTTATCCGATTGGCCGAGACCGCAACGGCCAGACTTTCGGCGACCTTGGCTTTAAGGCGGTTTTCCAGATAATCA
>QJPH01000391.1 GCA_003242955.1 Candidatus Methylumidiphilus alinenensis | reverse complement strand
CCGTAAGCATTGATGAAATGCAGATTTTGACTCCAGCGTTTCATCATCTCAACAGGACAGGCTTCTCCAGCCACCACCAAGGTTTTTAAATCAGAAAATGCCTGTTCCGATAAGTTGTTTAAAAAAGAAGGAGGCAAAGTGACATGAGTTATTTGTTGTCCAACCAGCAACGCACTAAATTGAGCCGTATCCAAAAGCGTTTCTTTTGCTATAAGAGTCAGTCTGGCCCCATTCAATAAAGCCGTGCTGATTTCGGAGGCGGAAGCATCGAAACTAAAGGAGGCAAATTGCAAAATTCGACTGGTTGCATCAATTTCAAAGGCCTTAATTTGCGCTAATGCCAAATTGACCAATCCGTTATTTTCAACCATGACACCTTTTGGCTTACCGGTAGAGCCAGAGGTGTAAATGACATACGCCAAATCTTCGGCTGTGCTTCTTGCGGGTAGGTTTTCACCGGGCTGGTCGGCAACATCGGTTGCATCCAGGCACAGTTCCACGCAGTCATGTTCCAGTCCGTCCAATGACAACAATACTGTCAAATGGCTCTGGGTCAGCAGCAATGGGGCTCGGCTGTCGTCTAGCATGTAACGGATGCGGGAGGCGGGGTAGCTTGGGTCAATCGGCACATAGGCCCCGCCCGCCTTGAGTATCGCCAGCAAACCGATGATCATGTCCAAGGAGCGTTCGACGGCTATCGCAATCAAAGGATTGTTGGTTAACAAGGGCTGTCCATCCGGTTTTGCAAGGCTCAGCAGGTGACGGGCAAGCTGGTTGGCGTTGGCGTTAAGCTGACTATAGGTTAACGATTGGTCTTCAAAAACCACGGCAATAGTGTCAGGAGTGGCCTCAACCTGCGCCTCAAACAAATCGACAAGGGTTTTGTCTTTGGGGTAATCGGTTCCGGTGTCGTTCCAGGCTTGCAGTTGTTGAATCTCGCCCTCGGTCAGCATGGACACATTGCCTATGGCTTGCTGCGTGTTCAATGTAAGGGCTTCCAGCAAAGCCTCAAAATGCGCCGCCATGCGTTCGACGGTTTCCGCCTCGAACAAGTCGGTGGCGTATTCCCAATAGCAGTGAAATTGCCCATCCTGTTCGGCAATGCTCAACGTCAGGTCAAACTTGGCAACCGGGTGTTCGATTTCTAAAAAGCCAACCGCCAAACCCGGCAATGCCCACTCGGCCGTTTCATTGTTTTGCAGCACAAACATCACTTGGAACAACGGGCTGTGGCTCATACTGCGCGTGGGCTTTAGCTTGTCCACCAGCATTTCAAACGGGATGTCTTGATGGGCATAGGCATCCAAGCAAGTTTGGCGGGTGGCCAGTAACAGTTCCGCGAAGCTTTGCCGGGGGTCAATCTGGCTGCGCAATACCAAGGTATTGACGAAGAAGCCGATCAAGTCTTCGGTATGGCTATGGGTGCGGTTGGCAATCGGGCTACCCACGCAAATATCGTTCTGACGGCTATAGCGCGACAGCAAGAGGTTAAACGCGGCCAGCAGGGCCATGAACACGGTCACGCCGTGTTGTCGGCTCAATGCGGCCACCGTCTGGCTGAGTGCCGACGGCAAAGGCTGGTTAAAATGCGCCCCCCGGTAGCTTTGTTGCGGCGGGCGTGGTTTGTCAGTGGGCAACTCCAATAATTCGGGCAAGCCGTCCAGTTGCCTAGCCCAATAAGCCACTTGGCTTTCCAAAACCTCGCCCTGAAACCACTGCCGTTGCCAGGCGGCATAGTCGCTGTACTGGATGGCCAGCGGCGGCAGGCTGGGTCGCCCGCCTTGGGCAAACGCGGCGTAAGCGTGTTGCCAGTCGCGGATAAATACTCCAATGGACCAGCCGTCGCTGACACTATGGTGCATGTTGGTCAACAGCACGGACTGGTCGTCGTCCAACAGCAGCAAGTCGGCCTTGAATAGCGGCCCTTGGCCCAAATCGAATGGGGCGACGGCGTGGGCGTTGGCAAGGGGTTGCACGAGTCCCCCCCTTTGTAAAAGGGGGGTTAGGGGGGGGGTACCCTCCAATACTGTTGACTTAAGAAAAATTCCGTCGTTCCGGCATGGATCGCCGGAACCTAGGCTCCATGGATGGTATGGATTGTTGGCATCCCTGCAATCTGGATTCCGGCGATCCATGCCGGAATGACGGCTTAATTCAACAATATTGGGGTTACCCTCGGCTATCATGAACGTTTCGGCAGCAAATCCCCCCTGCCCCCCCCATTCGGCAAACTCAGGACAGGCTTTTGCAAAGGGGGGTAAACATGCACAGAAATCGTCTAACTGGCGTAAGTCATGGACGTGCAGGGCTTCAAGGGCTTCCATTGCCAAGAGGTGCACTGTGGTCTGGCCGTCCTGGGCCGGGAAGCAACTGCGCAGGCTCTCGTGGCGCTCAAGTAACCAGTGCAGACTGTGCCGTAAAGCTTCGACATTCAGCGGACCGGTCAGTCTTAAGGCTGCGGGCATATTGTAGGTCGCATTGCCTTGGCCTTCAAACTGATTCAGAAACCATAAGCGTTGCTGGGCAAAAGACAAGGCTTTTGGCAAACCTTCGGCTTGAGCTTCAATAGCAGGCAAAACCAGGGTTTTGTTGGCGTTGTCGATGGCTGTTGCCAGTTGGGCAAGTTGTGGGTGTTCAAAGATTGCCCGTATTGGCAGTTCTGTTCGGAAGCTTTCGCGGATGCGGCTAACCAGTTGGGTCGCCAGCAGGGAATGCCCACCCAGTTCAAAGAAGTGGTCGTTGCGGCCGATGGCTTCGCGCTTGAGGACATTCGCCCAACACACCGCCAGCAGTGCTTCGGTCGGGGTGTTGGGCTGGCTAAAACCCATGGACGGTTGGAATTCAGGCGCAGGCAGGGCTTTGCGGTCGATTTTGCCGTTGGCGGTCAGCGGCAGGCTGTCCAGAATCATGAAATTGGCGGGGATCATGCAGTCGGGCAGGCGGGACTTGAGGAAAGTGGATAGTTGTGAGTGGATAGTGGCTAGTCGGGGTGCTCCAATGTCCGGCACTGTCTTCTTTTCGCTATCCACTAGCCACTGTCCACTAACCACTATATAAGCCACCAGCCGTTTGTCGCCGTCCGTTTCATACAGACTGACCACGGCTTCTTTGACGTGTTCAAACTGGCCCAGCACCGCCTCGATTTCGCCGAGTTCAATGCGGAAGCCCCTTAGTTTCACTTGGTGATCAATGCGCCCCAAAAACTCCAAATTGCCGTCGGGTAGCCACCTCGCCAAATCTCCCGTTTTGTAAATCCGTTCAGTTTTGTCAAACAGTTCGACTTCAATGAACTTTTCAGCGGTCAGTTCGGGGCGGTTCAGGTAGCCGCGCGCCAGCCCCGCTCCCGCGATGCACAACTCGCCGGGGATGCCTAGAGGTTGAAGTTGGTGTTGGGCATTCAGGATGTAAATGCGGGTGTTGGCGATGGGCTTGCCGATGGAGACGGCATCCATGCCTGGAAAACAAACAGCCGCACTGGCACAAACCGTATTTTCCGTAGGACCGTAAGCATTGATGAAATGCAGATTTTGACTCCAGCGTTTCATCATCTCAACAGGACAGGCTTCTCCAGCCACCACCAAGGTTTTTAAATCAGAAAATGCCTGTTCCGATAAGTTGTTTAAAAAAGAAGGAGGCAAAGTGACATGAGTTATTTGTTGTCCAACCAGCAACGCACTAAATTGAGCCGTATCCAAAAGCGTTTCTTTTGCTATAAGAGTCAGTCTGGCCCCATTCAATAAAGCCGTGCTGATTTCGGAGGCGGAAGCATCGAAACTAAAGGAGGCAAATTGCAAAATTCGACTGGTTGCATCAATTTCAAAGGCCTTAATTTGCGCTAATGCCAAATTGACCAATCCGTTATTTTCAACCATGACACCTTTTGGCTTACCGGTAGAGCCAGAGGTGTAAATGACATACGCCAAATCTTCGGCTGTGCTTCTTGCGGGTAGGTTTTCACCGGGCTGGTCGGCAACATCGGTTGCATCCAGGCACAGTTCCACGCAGTCATGTTCCAGTCCGTCCAATGACAACAATACTGTCAAATGGCTCTGGGTCAGCAGCAATGGGGCTCGGCTGTCGTCTAGCATGTAACGGATGCGGGAGGCGGGGTAGCTTGGGTCAATCGGCACATAGGCCCCGCCCGCCTTGAGTATCGCCAGCAAACCGATGATCATGTCCAAGGAGCGTTCGACGGCTATCGCAATCAAAGGATTGTTGGTTAATAAGGGCTGGCCGTCCGGTTTGGCAAGGTTCAGCAGGTGATGGGCCAGCCGGTTGGCTTTGGCGTTAAGCTGCCGGTAGGTTAAAGATTGGTCTTCAAAGACCACGGCAATAGTGTCGGGTGTTCTCTCAACCTGTGCCTCAAACAAATCGACGAGGGTTTGGTCTTTGGGGTAATCGGTTGCCGTGTCGTTCCAGGCTTGTAGTTGCAATGCTTCTGCTTCGGTCATCACCGGCAAGGCTTGAATCGCTGCATCGCCATTCCTTAGCGCCGCTGCTAAAATTCCGACGAACCGCCCCTGCAAGGCTTTAACCTCAGCCGCGTCGAAAAAGCCAAGGCTGTAGACAAAATCAAACTCCACTTCGCTTTGGGCGTGAAAGTCACGCACAAAAATCATCAGCGGAGTTTGTTCAAAGCCGTGTAATAATGGAGTGGTATGGCTGCCAATACCTGAAAACTCGGCATCATAATCATGGTTCTCATACGACAGGCTGACATCAAACAACACCGACCGCTCGCTGCCGGAACTGACCGCCCGATTCACTTCACTGACCGGAAAGCGTTGGTGCCGGTAGTTCGCCTTCAGGGTTTTGTTGATTTCCTGCAACAATTCGCCAAAGCTTAGCCCTTGGCCAAAGTCAAACAGGGTGGGGCTGACCCCGGTGAACAGCCCCGCCGTTTGTTTGAAGCTGGCGTTGGCGCGGTTCAATACCGGCAGGCCAATGGCAAACTCGTCGCGTCCGCTGGTTCGTGTGAAGTACACATAGAGTGCGCCCAGCAGCACGTGGAAGGTGCTCGCCTGATGGCGTTTCGCCAGTTCGCCTAGCTGTTGGTAAAACGCCCTAGGCAGATACAGCGCCTCGCAGCCGCTTGCGGCCAGCCTGCCCGGGAAGTGGGCGCGGTAACGCGGTGTCAACAGCGGCTCGGGGGCGGTGGGGTATTTCGCCAGCCAATACTGGCGCTGCTTTGCAAACACGTCCGACTCGACGTAAGCCCGGTCATTGTGGATGAAGTCGGTGTACGAGGGGCTGTCCAAGTCAGGGGTTTCCCCCTTGGCCAGGTGCGTGTAGATTTCCGCCAGCGAGCGGTTCAGCAGGGCAATGCCAAAGCCGTCGACAATCAGATGGTGATATTGCATGAGCCAGTAATATTCCGTCTCGCTGACTTTAACCAGGTCATAGCGGAACAACGGCTGTCCATTCAACTCGAACTTTTCCACAAACCGCTGTTGCATCCAGGCGAACGCCTGTGCTTTGCCTTGCCCGGAAAAATCATGCAGCGGCACGTTGACCGCCAGCGAGGCGGCGTAGGTTTGCAGGGGGATGCCGTCTTCGTCGCGCTCTTTAACCAATAAAGTGCATAGAGTGTCGTGCTTTTCGGCCAGCAGGTTCGCCGCCTGTTCAAACAATCCGGCATCCATTGGCCCGGGCAGATGCACATAACCGCCGATGTTGTACAGCGGCAGGTCATCGTGCAGCATCTGCTCAAACCAGATTTCCCGCTGCGACGAGGTCAGCGGGTAGCGCGGCGTGGCGTTTTGGCTGAGCACGAAGTCTCTAAGCAGTGCCTCAGGCTGGGTAACCGCCTGTTCCAACAATGCTGTGTATCCATCAACCCAATAGCGGATGGTCTCAGATTTGAACAGGGCTTTGTCAAACAGGATCGCGCCTTCAATGCCGCCCAGGGTTTCATACAGGGTGAAGACAATGTCCAGATTGGAGCTGGCGACGTTTTCATCGTGCGCCCGCCAGGCTTCCGCCTGCAAGCCGGGAAGGGTCAGTTCGCCGGTGCCCGGCGTGTTGACCAGGTTGAACATCACCTGGAAGTAGGGGTTGTAAGCAGTTTGCCGCTCCGGGCGCAATTGTTGAACCAGGCGCTCAAACGGCATGTCCTGGTGAGCATAGGCTTCCAGTGCGTTGTGGCGCACCTGTTTGAGCAAGTCGATGAAGCGGTCGCCCGTGGACAAACGGGTTCTAAGCACCAGCATGTTTAACAACAGCCCGAGCAGGGTGTCGGTGTGTTGTTGGTGGCGCATCACCAACGGGATGCCGACGCTGATGTCGCGCTGCCCGCTGTAGCGTTGCAGCAGCAGCACGAAGCCGCTGAACAGCACCATGTGCAGGGTGCAGCCCTGTTGTCTTGCCAGTTGCTTGAGTTTTGTCGTCAGTTCCGGGGCAATGTTCAGCTCGACCATGCCGCCTTGGTTTTGTTGGGTTTCAGGCCTAGTGAAATCCGTCGGCAGCTTGAGCAATTCGGGGGCGTCGTGCAGTTGTCCCAGCCAAAAGTCCATTTGCCGCTGTAAGGCCTCGCCCTGTAAACACGACCGTTGCCAGGCGGCATAATCGGTGTAGTCAATCGGCAGGGCAGGAAGCTCGGGCGTTTGCCCTTGACACAATGCCGTGTAAAGCGTTTGCCAGTCCCGCAGCAGGATGCCGGTTGACCAGGCATCGAAAATGATGTGGTGGACGGTCAGGAATAAATAATGTTCCTGTCCGGCGGTTTTAACCAGGCGGACTCTAAACAACGGACCGTAAGCCAGGGCAAACGGCTGCCGGACGGCTTCCTGCTGTAATTCAATTAAGCGTGGTCCGCGCAGGGCTTCGGGCAAATGGCGGATGTCCAGCGTGGTCAACGGCTCGTAAGCGGGCAGCACCGCCACGCCGACTTCGCCGCCGATTTGCGGGAAACACAGGCGCAAACTTTGATGGCGGGCGACCAGTGCCGAAAACGTTTGCCGCAACGCGTCTTCATCCAAGTTTCCTGTCAGTTTCCAGGCATGGAACATATGGTGGGCCGTGCCCTGGGAGTCAAGCTGGCTTAAAAGCCAGAACCATTGCTGGCTGAAGGACAGGACTTTGGGCAAGCCATCGGCTTGCCTGCCAATCGGCGGCAAAGCCGGGGTTCCGCCGGCGTTGTCGATGGCAGTTGCCAATTGGGCAAGCTGCGGGTGTTCAAAGATGGCCCGGATCGGCAGTTCTATCTGGAAGCTTTCGCGGATGCGGGCAACCAACTGGGTCGCCAGCAACGAATGGCCGCCCAGTTCGAAGAAGTGGTCGTTGCGGCCAATGGCATCGCGCTTAAGTACATTTGCCCAACACACCGCCAGCAGTGCTTCGGTCGGGGTGGCGGGTTGGCTGAAACCCATGGACGGTTGAAGCTCGGGCGCAGGCAGGGCTTTGCGGTCGATTTTGCCGTTGGGGGTTTTGGGAAGCTGCTCACATAACACATATTGCTCGGGTACCATGTGCGCGGGCAGTTTTTCTTGCAGAAAGGCTTTTAGCCCGGCTTTTAACTCGGCGGGGGTTTGTTGATGAGATGTTTCCTGTAGCCAAGTTTTTGTTTGAGACTGCTCAATGGCCCCGCCTAAGAAACACTGTACCACCCGTTGCTCATCACTTAAGCCTAATGCCTGATGAACCTGAATGCTCTTTGGAAATTCAGCCAAATCCCCCAAAGGACATAAGCCCAGTTGCCGGTTTGGGGCTTCGGTCATTAACAACTGCCCCATGTAACCCGCTTCGGCGATGCAGAATTTTTCGGCCAGTTTTTGCCCGTACAAGGGTTTGATGGCTTCCAGGTGCGCGACCAGCAACAGGCTGAATGCCGCCTGGCGGGTAATTGCCTGGTTGTAAGCACCATAAACGTCATCGCTCAGTTCCTGGTGTTCTGCGATGAGTTGCAATCGGTGTTCTTGAGGGTGGTAATAGTAGAAACCGCCGGCCATCCCTTCGACCCGTTCGGGTTTTATCTGCACATAGGTTTGCACGGGGTATAAGCCCAACGCGGACGGGTAGCGGTATTTGGGGATGGGCGCATCGGGCAGCTTGAGTTGCATTAGGCAGCTTAACAGATGACTTAAGGCATCCAGCGGGATGGGTTGTTGGGCAAATTGCCGGTAGCTTTGCCGTGACAGGTAGTTTTGTACCAAGGCTTCATCCATGGCGGGTTTGGCCAGGGTGGTTTCATGCCCCTTGAACGACTGGATATTGACTTGCTTGAGTTTGAATTCCAACCGTTCGGTCGTGTCGATAATAACGCCTGGTTCATCGCGATAGCTGCCTTGAACCTGCCAGATGCTTGCTTCCTTGGGGCAAACCGCATAGGCCACCAGTTGTTTTTCGGTGTCTTCGCCGAAGGCAATGACCGCCGCTTCCTGGACTTTGGGGTGGGTCAGCAGGGTTTGTTCGATTTCGCCCAGTTCCACCCGGAAGCCGCGTATCTGCACTTGATGGTCTAGCCGCCCCCGGTATTCCAGATTGCCATCGGCTAAAAAACGCCCCAAATCGCCCGTTCTATACAATCGTTCTTGGGTTTTTGGATGGCGCACAAATTTTTCGGCGGTCAATTCGGGTTGATTCAGATAGCCGCGCGCCAAACTGTCCCCGCCAATGCAGATTTCGCCATCTTCTCCTGCGGCGACTGTCTGCAACTGGCTATCCAGCAGGTCAATGCGCCAGTTGGGGGCCGGTGTCCCGATGGGGACCCGCGGGTAGTCGCCGTCTTTGGGGATTTCAAACAAGGCGGAGGTCACCGGGGTTTCGGTCATGCCGTAGGCATTCAAAAAGCGGCGCGACCGCAGCGGGCTTTGTTGCCACAATGCCACGGTCTCGGGGCGTGTCTCGTCCCCGCCTAAAATAATCAGCCGCAACGGCAGATTTTCCAGTGACTCCGGGCTGTTTTGCCAGTCCGCCAGCAGGGTGTGCCAATAGCCGGGGGGCAGATCGACGACGCTGATGCCATAGCCCCGGATTTTGACCGGGAAGCTGGCCGAGTCCCATAAATCCGGTTCGCGGATGACCAGGCTGGCGCCGATCAACAACGGCAAAAACAGTTGTTCCAGCGCCGCCACATAGTTTAATGAAGCGAACAGCAGCCCCCGGTCCTGTTGGCTGTAGTCGTAAGCGCTTGCAACGCCCAAGCAATGGCGGGTCAGGGCGTGGTGTTCGATCAACACGCCTTTGGGCTGCCCGGTTGAACCGGAGGTGTACAGGCAACAGGCGAGTTGATTGGGGTCAGGCGTGACTGACGGGGAATCCATGGGGGCATCGGCGGGGAGGGTGTCCAGAAAAACCAGTTCCGCGTGTTGCCCGCCAAGCTGCCGGGCGGTGGCGGCGGTGGTGACAATCAGCCCGATCTGGCTGTCCTGAATCATCCATGCCAAGCGGTCTGCCGGATAGCCGGGGTCCAGCGGCACGAAGGCCCCGCCTGCTTTAAGGATGCCGAATACGGCGACGGTCATGGCGACTGACGGTGCAATGCTGATGCCGATTAATTGCCCTGGCTTGACCCCATGCTGTTGCAGGTAATGGGCTAATCGGTTGGCTTGTTGGTTTAATTGTGCGTAAGTCAATTGCTCGTTTTGGTCAATAACGGCAATTTTGTCGGGTGTGCTAATTGCCTGGCGGCAAAATTCTTCGGACAAAACCAGCAGATGATTGTCGATGGCTGATTCATTAGGATTTATAATCATTTTATAGCGTTCTCTTTATTTCAATACCTTCGCCAATTTTTGAGACCCCAGCTTGGCATAGAACCGCCTATCGAAGGGCCAAGCTGGTGCTTGGCGCCCCCAGTGGGAACGCCAAGCACCAGCTTGGCGAAGTGATTGGCGAAGGTATTTGTTCGTGATAAACGCTGTTTAAACCGAGTATGTATTTCATTGTTTTCCCGCTTCTCCAAATAATTTTGGGTCGTGTTGTAATAGCGGCCTCATCGCCACGCCCAGGCCGCTGAAAAAACCGAGTTGGAATAAAATTTCCGCCGCGTAAATGCCAAAGCCGGCAAAGAACACCCCGCCGATGCAAACAACCCCCGGTATCACTGTGGTCCAAAGCCCCATGGTCATGGTTTTATCGTATTGACGGGCCAGCGAGAACAAGGTGTCGAGTTGGCTGAGGCTTTTGTCCATCAGCACCACTTGGGCGGTGTCCGTTGCAATGGTGGTCGCCCCTTTTAGGGATATGGACACATCCGCCTGTTTCAGGGCAATCGCATCGTTGATGCCGTCGCCGACGAAACACACCACCCGCCCTTGTCCCTGTAGTTGCCGGATGATGGTTGCCTTGTTTTCCGGGAGGGTGTTGGCGAAATAAGTGTCGATCCCCAATTCCCCGGCCAGTTTCCGGGTGGGTTCGGTTTGGTCGCCGGAAATGATGCTGAGGGACAAGCCGCGTTTCTTCAAACCTTCGATAATGCCCTTTGCCTCCGGGCGGAGCGTCGCGTGCAGCTCGATGACGCCGGCCACCTGTCCGTCAATCGCCACCCCGACGAGGGCAAAGCTTTGCGTTTGGCAGGCAAGCTGTATGGCTTCGAACCCCTCAGGGATGCCCAAGCCCTCCTGGGCCATGAAACGGCTGCTGCCGACCCGGACCAGCCGCTCCCCAATTTTTACTTTGATGCCATAGCCCACTTCGTAACTGGCTTCGGCGACGCTCATCAATGGCAAGCCGCGCTGTTTTGCCGCCGCCACAATGACCAGGGCAATCGGGTGCGGTTGGCGGTATTCGGCGGTTGCGGCGTAGGCCAACAGCTCGTCCTCGGTCAGATTGGGCGCAAGCACATGGATTTTGGCGATATGGGGTTGTTCCAGGGTCAGTGTGCCGGTCTTGTCAAACACCACGGCATCCACGGCCTTCAACCTATCCAAAACCCGACCGTCTTTGATCAAGATGCCATGCCGGGAGGCGATGCTCAAATAGTTCATGGTCGCCAGCAGCGAAACCATGTTGATGTTAAAACCAACGCTTGCCCCCAGGCTCGCCACCGCACCCCGAAGCCCGACCAGCGGCAGGGCTATCGCGCTGATCGCCAGGTTGGGCAGGATGGATTGGTTCGCCAGTGCCATGCCTTTCAACTCCACTTCGGAGTGGTAGTTGGCGGTTTTATTTAAAACCTCGACAATTTGCGCCGAGACCGTGCTGGCCCCCATTTTTTCGACCTGGATCAACAGGCATCCGCTCAGTAGCAAGGTCGAGGTGAACACCCGGTCACCCAGCTCTTTTTCCAGCGGCTGGCTTTCACCCGTCAGCATGTGCTGGTCAACCGAGCCCATGCCGCTGACAATCACTCCGTCCACGGGGATAGGCTCGCCGGCATTGACCACCACCACATCCCCGGCCTGCAATGCTTCAAAGGGTGTTTCCAGTTCGCTGCCATCAACCAGCCGCCACACAAAACGGGGTTGCAACGCAAACAGGTCGGTCAGGTTTTGCCGTGACCGCCCTTCCATTTGATGGACGA